>JBKBVP010000404.1:0-1572 GCA_046289495.1 Candidatus Kapaibacteriota bacterium
TCGCCATTATGTATCTCCAATACCATGGGGTATATACGACTTCTTTGTTATTGTTAATTGCATTGACTATTTCTCGAGCGACTTTTTCGGGCTTGGCTACAAGTGGTTTCTTCTGTGTGTTTTGGGTCATTGGAGTATCTACAACACCGGGCTTGATTGTAATTACTTTTACATTCGTTTTGAATAATCTGTGCCTTAAGCCTTCTAAAAATGTATCGAGGCAAGATTTAGCAGAGCCGTAGAAGTAGTTTGATTTTCGACCTCTATCTCCGGCGACCGAGGTGACAACCGCAATTGTACCAGTGTTTTTCTCTTCGAAATAGTTTGTGGCAAGCGAGACGAAATGAATTGTACTAATTGCATTTGTGTAATAATTTTCAACGACTTTCGGTGGGTTTTGTTCCAATTCTTTTTGGTCCGGTAAAATCCCGTAGCAAACAAAAAGAATATCCAGCCCTTTCATTTGCTGAATGGATTCCTCGAGTAGTCTTGTGTGTGTTTCCAAGTTGTTTAAATCTAAGCTCTTCGTAAATACTGTTGAATTGCCAATTGATTGCAAATGCTCTTGGACGATGTTTAGTTTTTCCTGGCTGCGACCTACGAGATATAAAGTTGTATCTTCTTTAGCAAGTATTTCCAACACTGCTTGTGCAATTCCAGAGTATCCTCCGAGAACCAGTATCTTTTTCATAATAGTTAGCAAAAAATCTAAATTAAATCATATTCCCAAAAATTTCAATTAAAAACTATTAATTATTCTGTGGTGGGGTATAGCCTTTGCAGTGGTAGATGTAGAATCTACGAAAAATCTTATTGTTTTTTTTAATTCTGAACTCTTCGATTTGTTCTATTTGCTGGAAATATTTTCTGACCTTGTCTATGTCTATTGAGGGATTATAGTCCGAATAGACAAGAATCGCATCCCAACCGGCAAAATTTTGAACATCAAACCAGAAGTCGAATTGCAAAGCGGGCTTTCCATATACATTCTCTGCAAGAATGACATCTTTGTATGGAGTGTAGAATGCCAGTTCAGCTGGAATCTTGTATTCGTTCGAAAAGATAAATGTTTTGTTTTGTCTATCCAAGTTCTGCTTTAATTCTTGGACCCTCCGGGCAAGTTCCTTCCAACCAGTCCAACTATCGCCTCGTTCTATAGGGGCAAGGGGTAAAATTATCAGTAAAAAATTTAGAATTATAAGCCCAATGCTGATTGGTAAACCAACAAATTTTATGATTTTCTTTGCTTTTTCCTTGCTTTGGAGATAAAAATTCACTGCGAGTATGATGAAAGATAGATATCCCGGAAGTATCCAATTCATTTTTACGAGGGTAAAAAGGCTTATCAAGAAGAAGAAGATGGTTATAGGATATGCGAAGCAAAGAAGGAATCTCTCGCTTTCTTTAATGGATTTTAAATTGGCTAAGTATTTGAAAAGAATGAAAAATAGGAGAACAAAGAACAGCGGGGTAAGTTCATAGATTTGGCTTGCAATTAATTGGAATAAGTAATTGAAACTCATACTTCTCAGCCCTTTGGCTCTTCCAGAAGTTTGAAAGAGAAACGATGCG
>JBKBVP010000405.1:0-1569 GCA_046289495.1 Candidatus Kapaibacteriota bacterium
GGTTATAGATGGTAGTTCCTTGCCATACGCTGAGAAGTTACTCGAGGCTGGTATAATTGAACAAGAGGCTGAGCGAGAGTATTTCATAATAGACGAGACTGTAAGGTATACAAATGAGGAGAAGGGTGTAGACATTGTTGCTCTACCAACGGATGATTACAGAATCACCGTAATGATAGATTACAACATTCCAACTTTGGGCAGTCAGCACACCGGTGTTTTCAACCTTGAAAAAGAATTCCTTACAGAATTTGCTCCTGCACGGACTTTTTGCTTTCTTACGGAGGTCGAAGAGCTTTACAAACAAGGTCTGATCAAAGGAGGCAACCTTAATAATGCCATTGTTATAATTGACAAGGAATTGAACGAACAAGATTTATTGAATCTTAAAAGACTATTTCAAATAGAACAATTTCCTCAGCCTAATGCAGGAATTTTAAATGGTACAGGCTTGCGTTTCAAAAATGAACCAGCTCGACACAAACTGCTGGATATGCTTGGAGATTTGGCTTTAATTGGAGTGCCGATTAAAGCCCAAATTCTGGCTGCTCGTCCTGGTCATGCAAGCAATATTGAATTTGCAAAAAAAATTCGTAGCCTTTACTTAAAAAAACTTCCCTTCCTAAAACTTCAAGGCAAAAAGGGTAAAGATGCCTTGATGGATATATTTAGCCTTTTAAAAATAATGCCCCATCGATATCCTTTTCTTCTCATTGATAGAATTCTTGAACTTGATACCGAGACTAATACAATCACTGGTGTTAAAAATGTTACTATCAATGAACCTTTCTTTACTGGACACTTTCCAGAAAAACCAATCATGCCTGGGGTTCTCATTATTGAAGCTCTTGCACAAACTGGTGGTTTAATGCTTTTAAGCTCGGTCGATGCTTCGAATAAACTTCTTTTATTTATGGGCATTGATAATGCAAAATTTCGAAAGCCAGTTATCCCCGGCGACCAGTTGATTATGAAGGTTCAAATGGTTGGCAAAAAGTTTAACACTTACAAATTCCACGGCGTTGCCACTGTCAATGGTCAAGTGGTTGCCGAGGCAGACCTACAAGCTGCTCTCGTTGATAGAAATGTTCATTTATAAAGATATATCATGGATATTATCCAACATCCTACATCTATCGTTTCCACCAAAGCCCAAATCGATGATAATGTTAAAATCGGTCCATATTGTATCATTGAAGATAATGTTACAATTGGTGAAGGTACCGAGTTGATTTCCAATGTCTATCTTGCCAATGGTGCTAATATCGGCAAAAATTGCTTGTTGTTTCCCGGAGCTGTTATTTCGACAAAGCCACAAGATTTGAAGTATAACGGTGCTCCCACCACCGTAATTATTGGCGACAACAACGAAATTCGCGAGTACGCTACGATTCACAGAGGAACGCAACACACTGGTGCAACCATCATCGGCAACAATAACCTCATAATGGCATACACACACATTGCTCACGATTGTAAAGTTGGTAACAACAACATATTTTCCAACGTAGTACAACTTGCCGGTCACGTGCTCATAGGAGATTGGGTTGTTATCGGTGGTGTGGTAAA
>JBKBVP010000406.1:0-1566 GCA_046289495.1 Candidatus Kapaibacteriota bacterium
GCCACCAGCGAGAAGAGTGTCTGATAAGTACGCATCATAAAATGGTTCGAAAAGTATCACCTCATCTCCCTCGTCGACAAGACCCAGAATGGTTGAAAATAGCGCTTCGGTGGCACCGGCGGTGATAGTTATTTCCTTTTCGATATCAAAAACGGCACCGTAAATTTTCTCATACACTTCGGCGATAATTTTGCGTAGCGAATAGATGCCGTGCGGTGGTGCATATTGATTCTTCCCATCTTTCATTGCCTTGTGTGCAGCTTCAATAATCCAATCCGGTCCGCTAAAATCGGGAAATCCTTGTCCAAGGTTTATTGCTTTATGCTCGAATGCAAGAATACTCATCACTCCAAATATGGAGTCTTGAATTTTTTCAATTCTTTTGGTTTTCATTTATATCAAAAAATACAAAATTACTTATTAAGAACTGTTATTTGATTGATGAAAGTATGAAAAAAGTTAATATTTTTGTTTTTGGATTTAACATTAAATGAGTTTTACAATGGTAATGCAAATTTTACATACTGGTGTGCCCAAATTGATTAACATTTTCAGGGATTCTCTTCTTACTTTGGTTAATTTTTTGGAAAATTCCCAGATCTCCTTGGAGGAGTTGCGGGAAAATGATTTATTTGATAACATTGCAGAATCACTTTTTCAAATAATAGTTTTGTCTAAGATTGAAAATCACATTAAAAGCAAATACAATTTTTTACCCCCTATACCAAAATATGGTTTCTTTTATAAGGATTACGCCAAGACGAGTTTTTTCGAAGTTCTTCCAACACATGTTGATTACGTAAGTGGAACTTACGTTTTCGTAATGCTAAGCTCAAAAGAAAAACCTTTTGATACAGTTATTTGTAATTTGATTGATAATAATGGAAAGGTTCTAAAAAGAAATATCGAAATTCCTTTTGAAAAAGTGGAATTTAAATATTGCTATCCAGCTCCCGAAGGAAATGTGACTTTACCTAAGGAGGATAGATGAAAAAAGCGTATTTCCTGATGATTCTTATATTTCTGTCGCAGTTTTTGTATGCCGAGAGTAGTAGGTGGCGATTGCTTTTGCCTGTTCCCACTTACGATGTTGCTGTGAATCCTCACAATATTAATTCTATATTCGTCGGTGGCGAAGGAAATCTCCTCTATCGCTCTTTTGATGCTGGTCAGACTTGGGATACTATTATCATCTTTGCAAAGATGCAGTCTTCAAGGCTTAATAATGTTATTATTCTGCCAAACGATACGAATATCGTGCTTGTTGGTGGTTTGAATTTCGGTAACATCGTCCGTTCGACTGATTATGGTAATACTTGGCAGGTTGTACTTGCAAAAGAACACGCAATCGACCTAAACGGAAAAGCAATGCTTTACAAGCCAGACGAACCAAACATAATCTATGCCGGGGATTTTAAATGGGGAGTAATTTATCGCAGTACAGACAATGGTGCAACTTGGGACTCATTGACCAAAATCCCAACTGAAATTTGTTCAATTGGTATTCGGGAGGACAGTACCAACATCATTCTTGTTGGTAGTATTTATGGTCAAATCTTTGTCTCA
>JBKBVP010000407.1:0-1566 GCA_046289495.1 Candidatus Kapaibacteriota bacterium
GCGAATACATCGATGAGTCTTTAGAAAATAATTTCGAAATTTTCCAGTTGGTTGTCGAAGAAATCCGAAAACTTCGGAATGAAATAGGTATCGAACCAAATAAAAAATTAGACTTAGTTTTAGCAACACAGAACCCTGAATTGAAGAACATGCTAAATGCAAATTGTGAAGCTCTCCTATTCCTTGTCAAGGGCAATCAAATCCGGATATTGGATAAAGTCGAAGAAAGTTTGAATTCAATAACAAGTATTGTAAGAGATGTTGAAATTCAGGTTTTGATTGGAAAGGATATCGACTTGACAAAAGAAATCGAAAGAATTTCAAAGGAGATAGAAAGATTGCAAAATAATATTTTGGTAATCAACAATAAATTAAACAATCCCACTTTCCTTGAGAAAGCAAAACCAGAGGTAATTGAAAAGGAAAAAATAAAACTTGGTAGTATGACCGAAACTTTAAATAAACTGGAAGTACTTTTTACTAAATTGAAAAAGCAATGAGAAAGATTTACATCGAGCCATCACTTTTGAGTGCAGACTTTGCGAATTTGGAGCGGGACGTAAAAATGTGCGAACAAGGAGGAGCCGACCTTCTGCACCTCGACATTATGGACGGTTGCTTTGTCCCAAATATTACCATCGGTCAACCCGTTGTAAGAGCTATCCGACAAGTCTCGAAATTACCCATTGTCTGCCATCTTATGATTATTCAACCAGAGAGATACATAGAGGATTTTGTCGATTCCGGTGCCGATTACATATCTGTACATTGCGAAGGACAACTCCATATACATCGCACGCTTGAATGCATAAAAAGTTATGGTAAATTTTGTGGCTTGGCTTTGAACCCTGGTACTCCAATTGAATTTGCTTTTGAAAATGCAGAATTCTGCGATTTTATCTTGCTGATGTCTGTCAATCCAGGTTTTGGTGGACAACAATTCATATCAAACTTTCTCAATAGAGCCGAGAAACTTAAAAATTTTCTACTTAAAAACAATTTAGAAAATGTTTTAATCGAAGTCGACGGTGGAATTAAAATTGATAACGTCCAGGATATTGTTCGTGCAGGGGCGGATATGATTGTCTCTGGGTCGGGTTTATTCAATGGCAATTTTCTCGAAAATATTCAAAAGATGAGAAAGAAAATTCTGGAAGTTATAACTTAATTTTTTTTAAAATTTAAATCAAATCAATTCTTAAAGATTGGTTTTTAATAGCTTCCAAGGTTTAGCCCTCTCAAGAACTTGTCCTTTATTGAGTTTCACCTAAGTCTTATATAATGCTTCTTAAGCGAAAATTTTGATAATTTAGGTATCAATTTCTCATTAGTAAAGTTTTATTTCTTTTATTTCAAATTTTATTATTAATTTTGTACTTTCAATTGGCCCTATCGACTAATGGTTAGGTCACCACTCTTTCAAGGTGGTAGTACGGGTTCGAATCCCGTTAGGGTCACTCCTCTCAAAGACTTAGCATTAAATTAAAGTTACTACAAGCTCCGATTTTAATTATCACCGAAATTATGATAATCAAACTTTTTAAATCCTTATTAAGTTTTCCAAAA
>JBKBVP010000408.1:0-1547 GCA_046289495.1 Candidatus Kapaibacteriota bacterium
CCTCCAAAACTACTTCTCTTTTGGTGGTGGTTCACTTAAAAGTATTTGACCAGGATTAAGAGTGTATTCTCTGATTAATTTTTGCAATAAAGTATTGGATTTACGTAGACCAGAGATTAAATCTCCAAGAGAATACGAAAGCAATTCTGCCTTTATCCCAAAAGTAAAAACTACATTGTTCCCAAAATTAACCAAGCTATCCACACGGTTAAATGTTTTGTCGATTCTATCTGAAATTTGGGCTTTAACGATTTCTTTTTGCAATGAGTCGGCAAATTCTTCTAATTTATTAGTAATTCTGGTGAGATTTTCTGATGCTTCTTCAAGCTCATAAAGTATCCTGGTAGTGTCCAACTTTCCTGCCATCGATTTTAGGAGTTCGGTGGTTTCTTTTAAATTGGAAAGTGTAGCATAGATTTCTTCATTTTTCAAAAAATCTGTAGCACTTTTTAAAAAAGCAATTGTGTTCGTCGATACTTCTTTAAATTTAAACTCCATTAGATTTGAAACCACTTCTCGCACAGCTACCTCGAGAGTTTCTATTCCAGAAGGGGCAGACTTGATGTATTGGAAAGGAGGATTGAATTTAATTTTCGGATACCAATTTAAAACGTATGGATCGTCGGAATAGAATAACTGCAGAAAGCGACCACCTGTCAAGCCAGAGAACTCAATCTTCACACGAAGACTATCAGAGAGTGTTATCGATTTCTCTATTACCATTACTATTTCAATTGTTCGACCATCTGGAGCAACTCTTATTTCATACACACTTCCGACTGGTACACCAAGGTACTTTACAGGAGTGCCTTTCGCAATCCCTTCGACTGAACCTTCGAAATACGTAACGTAGTAGATGTTTTCCTCGAAAAATTTAGAAGCACCAAACCACAAAAGACCCACAGACAAAAGAACAAATCCAGAAACGACAAATAATCCGATAAAAAAATTGATTGTGATTCTGCTTTTTTTCATACAAAGTAAACAAATTGAAAAGTCTAATTTAAGCAATAATTAAGAATATCGTGATAATTATGTATTTTTCGAGATTAATTCAAATATTGAAACTAAATTTGTAGTTTGTTTAAAAAAATTATTAAAATATGAAATATTTAAGTTTAACAGCGGGGATTTTATTTTTATTCGCAACTACCTTTTTGTTTCCATGTACAAACATCCTTGTAACGAAAGGTGCCTCCGCCGATGGTTCGGTTATGATATCTTACAACGCAGATGCAGGTGGTTTTATGGAACCATTATACTTTGCTCCTGCAAGGGATTGGAATTCCGATGACTCTGTTGAAATTTATGATTGGGACTCTGGAAAATATCTTGGAAAAATCAAGCAAGTTCCCCATACATATCAAGTAGTAAACCTGATAAATGAATACCAAGTATCTATTGGAGAAACCACTTTTGGCGGAAGAGAGGAGTTGCGCGATACTACTGGCGGAATTGACTACGGTAGTTTAATGTTCATAGCATTGCAAAGAGCCAAAACGGCAAGGGAAGCAATCAAAGTAATGACTTCACTTGTAGCAGAATAT
>JBKBVP010000038.1:0-8499 GCA_046289495.1 Candidatus Kapaibacteriota bacterium
GTATGAAAACAACTTGCCTACAATCATTGAGTCTCAAATACACGAAAGTAAAATACGTATACGCTTGAAACACAACGATGACTGCTGTGGGAAAATAATTATACACACTTTAAGTTCGGACTCGATTGCATTATCTGGTGTGGAAGTTAAACTAAATCGTGGCAAAGATTGTGTCCGTAAAACTAAATCTGGAGATGCTAGTACCGTTGCTTTTGAAAATGTTTGCCCTGGTAATTATTGGCTTAGGATAGCAAAAGAAGGATATCAAGTTATTGAGAAGGAATTTTCAATTGAAAAATGTGACACCCTCGAATTTCGTTTCATTCTAAATAAGAAAGAGCAAGATACTTGTTGCAATGGAGTGTTAAGCGTAGAAGTAGTTGGGAATAATGAGAAACTCAATGGAGCGATTGTAAAGTTACGTAAAAACGGCTCATTGTTAACCACGTTGAGTACAAAAGAAAACCAACCAGTGATCTTCCGTGAGCTTTGTCCCGGGACGTATAGCTTATTAATTATTAAAGAAGGGTTCGAAGCTGTCGAGCGAGGCGTTACCTTGGAATGCAATGATTCTACTTTCATATCAGTACAAATGGAAGAAGACACTTGCTGCAACAGCGTTTTACGTATCTATGTAAAGAACACCGAGGGAAGCCCGTTGCAAAATACAAAAATAACAATTTGTAAACTTGGTAACAAGTTGGGCTATTTATCGACAAATGATAGTGGATTTGCAGTGTTTCGCCATCTATGCAGTGGCGTCTATGCGTTTGATATTCAAAAGGATGGTTACAAATCTATAGAGTTTTCAATTGAGATAGGTTGTAACGAGGAAAAGGAAATAACAAAAGTTCTTCAATTGGCTAAACTGGATAGCTGTTGCAATGGGTCTATTAAAATCATTGCTAAGAATAATGAAGAACAACCCTTGGTTCAGGCAAATGTGAGTATTTTAAAAGATGGTAAGAAGCTAGGAAATAATTCAACCAACAACGATGGATTCGTTGTTTTTCAAAAGCTGTGCGAAGGGAAATATATTCTTATCATTAGTAAAGAAGGCTACAAGTCCATAGAATTTAATGTTGAACTGGGTTGCAATGAAGAAAAGGTAGTAACAAAGTTTTTGAACAGAGATGGGAAAGATACTTGTTGCAATGGGGTTGCAATCATACGAGTCAAAAATCTTTCAGACAGTTCAATTATAAATGGTGCATCTGTAAAAATGTGGAAAAATGGACAAATCATAAACAAAGCCACAACATCCGAGGGAATTGCTAACTTCAAAAACATCTGTTCGGGAGAATATTGTTTCTCGATTTTTAAAGATGGGTTCCGTACCGCTGAGTTTTCGCTTACATTTGAATGTGATGATACAGTTGATGTAACCAAATTTCTCGTATCTGAATTAAAGGATACTTGCTGTAAAGGTAAGGTGATATTCTACATTAAAGACTCCACCAATAATGAACCAATTAAAAATACCGAGGTCAAGCTTTGGAAGGGCAACCAAAAAGTTGCATCTCAGACCACAAACGAAAACGGTAGAGTAGTTTTTGAAAATTTATGTGAAGGTGAATATCAAGTTTCTGTCTTCAAATCTAACTATCGTGGCTTTGAATATAATTTCAACTTAGGTTGCAACGAAACTAAAGAAATTGTAAGGTATTTAATTGAAAAAAATGATACTTGTTGCACTGCCAGATTGAAGCTGCGAGTTTTGGATAGTTCATCTAATTCCCCTATATCAGGGGCACGGGTTCAGATTAAATGCAATGGTGAAACTTTCGCAGATAAAAACTCTAATTCCGAAGGTTGGGCTGTTTTCGAAAACCTATGTGCACCAGGAACTTATTCAATAAGGATATCCTCAGATGGTTATCAGGTTCGCGAATTTACTATTACTTTTCAAGAGTGTAATACGCTCCAAGAAACTGTTCGTTTAGAGAAATAATATTTGTCGATGAGTTTGCATTTGAAATGTTTTCTCTGGAAATAAAATAGTTTTATTCTTTATTTCTCATTTTGCTTAATTTTGTTTTTAAATTTTAAAAACATTATTCAATACAAGCAAATGAAAAGTATAATCAGTAAGGTGTCTCTAGTTGTTTTGCTAATTTCTTCTTGCCAAGTCAATGATGCAGACAATACTGCAAAGTTAATTACTTTACAAGAACTTTTGAACTTGTTGCCCGGTTATGAATGGTTCTTATACGAATATTACAAATATCAGCCAGAAGAAGTAGCTCTCCGCATTATCGACTCATTGTGGAATCTCAAAAAACATAAGTTTATGGTATTTTCAAACCCGAGTTGTAACTGCGCGGGTACTCAGGCAATTTTTCCCATGATTGTCAAATGTCTCAAATCTGGCAATATTCCCGATAGTTCAATAATTATTTATTCGATGTTAAATGAAACATATCAACATCCATTTACGAAGAAGTTTAGAATCAAAAAGCTTCCTGCTTGTTTTATAGAAATTGATACAACCCAGTTTTACTCTGTTGTTGATACTTTCGAGCTTTATCGTTATAAATTTCCAGGTAAATATAAAATAGAACATATCATATCACTTGGTCTTTCAAGATAAGTATTATTAATCTAATTAATATCGAGAATTGTTTGGGCAGCGGATAATACCTCTTCTGCAGAGATTTCTTTCATACATTTATGGTGCCCCAAGGGGCATTCGTTGTACCCGTGCATAGAGCAAGGACGGCATCCAAGATTATCCAATTGCACTACTTTGCTTCGAGGTGCTCTTGGATAAAATCCAAACTCAGGTATCGTCGGACCATAGATGGTGATAGTTGGACATCCGGCCAAGGTGGCAAGGTGAGTAGGACTGCTATCGTTGGTAATCAATAGTTCTGAACTTTTAATTATGAACAAGCTTTCGCCAAGAGTCAATTTGCCAGCCAAGTTGTGGGAATTACTCTCTTCGGATATATGTTTGCAAAGCTCGAAGTCGCTTTCTCCGCCGATCAAAACTACCTGGTAATTTCTGGAGGAAAGAATTTTTGCAACTTTGGTAAAGCCATCAATTGTCCATTGTTTTGTCTTCCAAACAGACCCTGGTGCTATGCTCACGGTCTTATTTGAGTTAAAATTCAGTTTCGTTTTGGAATGGATATTTTGTGCAAAGTTTTCAGGAAAGGTAATTTCAACTTTAGGCATTTGTTCACCACGTTTAAATTCGTCGAAAGGTGTTAATAGTTCAAGATTTCGTTCGATTTCGTGCTGGTGGAACAAATATTCAACTCTTTTTGAATATAAAAAACTTAGAGATGAATTCAAGAAAGACACAGAAATTATAGGCTTGGAAAGAAAGGAAATCAATGTCGACCTTAAGGAACGATGAGGAACAAATAAAATGTCGAACTTGTTTTTTTTTAATTCTGCGATGATTTTACTAAAGCCAGCATAACCTCTGTCTTCTTTTCTTTTATCATAAAAGAGAACATAGTCGATAGCTTTAATTAATGGTATTAAATCTTTGACATTAGGTGTAGTCACAAAAGTGATTTTGCACTGGGGATGAATGTTCTTAATTTCTTGTGCTAAGAAAAAAGAAAGTATAATATCGCCTAAATATGCCGTATTAAATATTGCTATTTTGTTGTAATTTGTAATTTTCAAATATTTATCCAAATTTTAGTTTTTTAAAATACAATTTAGTAAATGGCTTACGAAAAATTTACTATATTTAAGAGACGACTTAGTCTTCGCAAAGGAAGTGAAATCCTTAATAATCTATTACGAAACATCTTCATAGCAATTATCTCAGTTTTAATTTGCACCTTCTTCCTTCTCTTTAAATTTTATTCAAAAGAAGACATTGCTTCATTTTCTTATGAATTAGGTGGGATTTGGTCGCATAAAACTCTTATTGCAGAGTATTCCTACCCAATATTCAAAGATAAAGATACCTATCTTAAAGAATTGGAAAGAGCACGCGAAAATGTTTTACCAGCGTTTTTTGAAAATCCTAATGTAAAAATATATGTTTTAAATAATTTCGACACGTTGTTTCAAAAACTTTTACTTCAAAATTTTACACCACAAGTATTTGAAGAAGTCTTGCCTACATATTCTTTTAAAAATACGTTTTATCAGTCTGCACAGGAAAAAATTTCCAACATTCAAAAAGCGAAAGCAGCAACATTTAGGTTTTTGTTAAACGCATACTCAAACGGTGTTATAGACATTCCTGCCAAGAACATTAAATCGCAAGAATTGTACATTGTTGCTAACAACAGTAACAAAGAAAAAATTCTACCAAAAAGATTTATTTTTGATAGGCAAAAGCTACTAAATGATTTGAAAATACTATTACAGAATAGTTTCAAGGATGATTTAGTTGAGTTATTTGTTGAATTGGTCAATAAAGTGTTGGTCCCCTCGTTGTCTTATTCAGAGAATTTGACAAATAAAAGAATCCAAATTGCTGAGAAATCTGTTCCAAGAACTATTGGTTTTGTAAAAGCTGGCGAGGTAATAGTTCAAAAGGGAAAAACTCTAACCCAAGAGGACATTTTAAAGTTAAAATCCTATGAAAAAGTGAAATTGCTTGAAAAAAGTCAGTCAATTACATTTTCGACATTTGTTGGTTCTTTTCTTGTTGTCTTATCAATCTATGCAATAATTTTTATTTACCTTTTAATTTTAAGAAAAAGAATTTTTAATGACCTCTTTCAGTTTGGTTTAATTAACATCTGCTTTGTTTCATTAGGTATGTTTTCTTGGTTGAGTGTTGTTTTACAAACAGAGTTGCCAATCAGGTTCTTAATTGTCCTACCTTCGATTTCAATTCTTTTGGCAATTGTTTTCGATTCGAGAACTGCTTTCTATTCTACGATAACCTTCTCATTGTTGATTGCCTCTATCAGAGGTAACGATTTCGAGACCGCTTTATCTTTGATGCTTGCTGGTGTTGTTGGTGCCTACTCTGTACGCGACATTCAGAGCAGGACACAAATGTTTCGTTCAATGGTTTTTGTTGCCTTGGGATTTATTTTGCCAATTTTTGCTTTCCATTTTCAAAAAGCTGCAACAAGCTCGAGCATTTTTGAGCACCTAAGTTTTGCATTGTTAAATTCTATCCTTTCTCCAGTAATTACCTATGGTCTTTTGTTCATTATCGAAAATGTTTCAAGCATTACAACAGATTTAAAATTGAAGGAATACGATGATATAAATCATCCCTTACTACAAAAGCTTAGCGAAGTTGCTCCGGGAACCTATCAACACACACTTTCCCTGGCTCTACTTGCAGAATCTTGTGCCGAAGCAATTGGGGCAAACAGGTTGCTCACGCGTGTCGGTGTTTACTTCCACGATATTGGCAAAATTTTCAGGCCTGAGTATTTCGTCGAGAATCAAATCGAGGTTGAAAATAAACATGAATTCATCTCCCCCGAGAAAAGCGCTGAGATAATCAAAGACCACGTAATAAAAGGAATCGAGCTAGCCAAACAATACAGGCTTCCGGAAAGAATTATAGATTTTATACCAATGCATCACGGTACAAGCTTGATAAAGCACTTTTATGCAAAAGCTTTGGAAAAAGAGGGGAACGTGGATGAAAGTCTCTATCGTTATCCCGGTCCAAAGCCAAACTCTAAGGAAACAGTTATTGTTATGATTTGCGATTCGGCAGAGGCAATGTCGCGACTTCCCGCAAAATCAAAAGAGGATCTATCGCAAACGCTCGAGAAAATGATAATAAATAAGCTCCTCGACGGGCAATTCGACGAATCTGATATCTCTATGAAAGACTTAAAAGTAATTCAAGAAGTTTGCGTTCGTCAATTATATGGCATTTTACATCCAAGAGTGGAGTATAAAGAAATTCCGCAAAATAATGCCTCCACAACCAATGTCCGTAAACAATGAGCTTTTACAAAGTATTTTAAGTGAATTTGTCTTTTACCTTTCTGTTGAAAAAGGGTTAAGCCAGAACACCGTCGAGTCTTATCAATCTGATATTGAAAAGTTCTTATACTTCTGCTTAGAAAATAAGATTGAAGACGTGAGTATGGTTGATAAAACTCTGCTGGAGAATTACTTAGAATTTCTAAATAAGAAGGAATTTTCCGTGGCCTCTTTGTCGCGTTATATTTCTTCTCTAAGGGCTTTTTTTAATTATTTACATAATAATGGGTTTGTAACTGATAACCCAACAGAGAAAATCGACTCTCCAAAGATAAGTAGAAATCTGCCGAAGGTGCTCTCTGTCGATGAAGTATTTTGCATTTTAGATAATATTCAAACTGAGGATGTGCTTGGAATTCGAGACAAGGCTATGTTGGAAGTGCTATATGCTTGTGGTCTAAGAGTATCAGAATTAATAAATCTTAAGAATAGGGACATTTTCTATGAAGAGGGTTTTCTGAGGGTTTGGGGTAAAGGTTCAAAAGAAAGAATTGTCCCAATCGGCAGTATTGCATTGGATTGGGTTAGGGTCTACTTAAAAAGAAGTAGACCACAACTTATTAAAAAAGATAAAGACCCCAAAGATATTCTTTTTCTCTCTACACGTGGTCAGAAGCTTTCGAGAATGGGCGTGTGGAAAATTATTCGTCTGTATGCCATTCGTGCAGGGCTCGGCGATAAAGTGCATCCCCATATTTTTCGTCATTCCTTTGCAACTCATTTGCTTCAGGGAGGAGCCGACATACGAAGCGTTCAAGAAATGCTCGGTCATTCCGACATTTCGACAACGCAAATCTATACTCATCTAACAAAGGATTATCTAATTGAAATTCATAAAACATTCCATCCAAGGGCATAGGTGAGGTATGGCATTCATTGTCTGTAACGAAAGTTTTAAAAACAAATTTGGAAGCATTAGTTTCAATTCTTTACTCGATAGGATAGTTGATTTTGATAATTTGAGAAATTATTACTTCGTTTGTGCTACAAATCAACTTGCTAATAATTTTAAATTAAATTTAGCATCAAAATATTATAACAGAACTGGCAAACCTATCGTTAACACAACTGTTTCAAATCTCGAAAGTTTGATTAGAAGATTTTTTAGCATTTTAAAATCGAACGCCTCAAGTCTCGTACTCTCGGATGCATATAGATTTTTGATATTCAAAGAAGCGTTCGATAAGTCGCATCTAAATTTTTTTAAACAAAAGGACGAAAAGGTCTCTCTTCACGTAATCAAATGGTTATCCCAAATAATTTTTGGATTGAAGGAAGATGGAATTACCTACGAAAATTTCGATGAGGAAATATCGAAGGATTCAAATACTATTGTAAACCTTGCTAAATATTTAGATACGAAGATACTATTTGAAAGCTATCAAAAACTTCTTGAAGAGAACAATTTTTTTGATATAATCGATGCCACATATTTTACCGCAAATTTGTTGAGGGATTATTCTAAGCGGGTAAATTCAGATGAACACTTGAGTTTGCCAGTTATAGAACGTGGTGTTAGCTTTATTTTCATTGGATTTTTTGATTTCAAGCTTCCAGAGATTGATTTCATTGGTGCTTTGGGTAAATATGAAAATCCTCTTGCAATTTTTCTGGATTTTGATGAAACTAATGGTCCATTATTTGGCAATTTTAATGATTTGATAGTAAATTTCAAAAAACAAGGGCTTCTGGCTCTCAGTGTTCCCGAGAGTTCGGAGGAAACAAACACAAATTTTTTAAAGAAATACCTCTTCAATAACTTATTTGGCAGAATCAAATATGGATTAGCCGAAAGAATTCGTATTTGTGCCGTGCAGAATAGATATGTAGAAGCAAAACAGATTGCAAAATTGTGCAAATATTTAATACAAATTAAAGGGTACAAACCTTCTGAAATCTGCATCACAACGAAGAACCCACAATCATATGCTTCGTTGTTTAGAGAGGTGTTCCAAGAAGTTGGCGTTCCTCTAAATATTACTGAAAGATTTAGATTAAGTTCCTCTCCGCTTGTACTTTCGATACTTTCTGCCTTGAATGTTGTGGCAAAGGGTTTTCGCTTTAATGATTTGCGAAAGGTATTACTAAGTTTTTATTTTAAGTTTGGAAAGAAAAACGAACTTGGTGAATTCATCGAAATAGATGTGGAAAACTTTTTGGACGTAACAACCAAAATGAAAGTAATAGGCGGGGAAGACTTTGGTGGCAAAACCTATTGGCTTCGTCGTTTTGAAAATAGATTAAAAGCAATTAACAATAGAATGACTCTTCTACACCACGATGGTTATTCCGACCAGATGGAAATTTCTAACCTTGAAAAGGAAAAAATGCAGGTCGAAAAGGCTAAAGAGGACTTTTTGGTACTACTTAATTATTTTGATTTTGAAGATAAAAATTTAACCATTAACCGATTTTATGATATAGTTTTTAACAAAATAATTATAAAATTCGGTGTCCTTAATGCCTTAAACAAAGTGATAAATAATCTTTGTGAGTCAATTCTAGACTTAGAACTGTACGACAAAGTCGCTCGGATCGAAGAAGTGGAAAAGGATTCTAGAGCGC
>JBKBVP010000409.1:0-1539 GCA_046289495.1 Candidatus Kapaibacteriota bacterium
AGTGTCAATTTTTAATCTACCGGTATCGAACTTAAAGAGATAGTTATTGAGCGAGAAAAACACGTTCCCTTTCGAATCGGCAACCAAATCCGTAACAATAGGACAGTCCGAGCAAACTCCAAAATCCGATAAAGAAAGAACATTTGTGTTGCCATTTTCAAGGTTAATCTTAGTTATTTTACCATAACCAGAAGAGCAATAGATATCGTTTCCTGAAATTGTTGCTTTGTAATAATTTGCATCAGTGTTATATGGATACTCTTGGATTATATTAAAAGATGTATTGAAAATTAAAACTTTATTTTCGGTTAGAGCAATGATATTATTATTGTAAGGTAACAACTGATAAAAATTATAATTACCTATGTCTACAAAATTCCAAGTATTACCATTATCCATCGAAAGTATTCCCCACCGATGCGAGGTTAAACCAAGATATAAAAAACCTCTGCTTATCATTCCAACAATGTTTAACGTATCGGCAAGAACGATTTTCTTCCAGGTTGTACCCCCATCGATGCTCCGCAATATAGTACCTCCATCGCCATAAACTAAAATACTGGTTCCGTTCGAAACAGAACCATTGAAATTAACGCTGATACGATTTAAGTCCAGATTTTCAGTGAACTCGTTTTGCTCGAATGAAAACCCTATCGATAGATTCGCTAAAGATAGGATTAGAATTATTAAAGATTTTAAAGAACTTTTCATAGAACCTCCTAATTATTAAACAAATTTATAAAACATTCATAAAATCTGAATGAAGGGGAAGACTTTGAAAGACTTCCCCCCTTTTTAACCTATTGACAAGGTTCAGCAAAACAATTAGTAATCCAATACTCCTCCCATCTTGAGTCCCCATCTGGTGGCAATTCTGGTCTCGTTGTACTACACTCTGGCTGCCCGTACTGTTCGCTTGATACTAAGTATCGCCTAACTACAGGCGGATTAACACTGTAATCAATGCATACCCTCCAGGTCTTTTTACAGTAATTAGTTTGACCTTCACACCTAACCCGTCGACAAACATAATCATCGCCCACGTAAGGTTGCCAGTTCTCAAAATACCAGCAATTATATGCTATTACCTGAATCTCGTAGTAAGGATTATTCTCATCATCACACGGAGGGTATGGGGGTGTACATTCTGCAGATGCCTCGCCCACTGTGGTGTGAACCCAATCATTAAAATGCCACCAATCCCTAATAAAGAGCCAGCACCAACTATCATAGTTGGGGTAAACATAATCGATAATTTTTTCAACGGTCTTTAAGTCATTGTTCCAACGGCAACAGTATACTATCGTGAAATAACAACTAAAATAATGTTCCCCATAATTATAAGTGTATAAAGCTGTTACTCTGTGTTCCTCCCATCCTGGCGGACAATCCGCTTTGGCTTTGTTGCCCCCCACAAAGCCAAAAAGAAGAGCAAACACCAAAACAAAGTATATTCTTTTCGTTTTATTTTTCTCCTTTTTTTAACAAATTTAAAAATAATTTTTTTACGAAAATCCAACAAATGTCAATGAACGCTAT
>JBKBVP010000410.1:0-1529 GCA_046289495.1 Candidatus Kapaibacteriota bacterium
GGAAAATACAAATTTATATTTTGCTTTAGAAAATCCAATTACACTTCTAACTGGTAAACCCAAAGAAATGTGGACAAGAAAAGATTTCATCAATGTTATCCAATCTCTTGGACTTGAAAGAATTACATTGCATTATGTAGCAATCGATGGTAAACCTCGTCAGATGCAAATCCCAATCCAGAGTAAAAAACAACTTGAAAGTATTCTTACCGATGGGGAAAGAGTGGACGGCTCTTCGCTTTTCAAAGGGATTGTCAGGGTGGGGTTTTCGGATTTGTATGTTGTTCCAATTTACAAGACTGCATTTCTGAATCCTTTCGACAATAAAAGTTTAGATTTCTTTTGTAGATTTTTCGATTACGAAGGGAATCCTGCTAATTTCACTCCCGATGGTATCTTGGCAAAAGCAAAGAATTACTTTAAAACCAAAACCGGTCTCGATTTGAAAGCACTGGGAGAATTGGAATTTTACTTAATCTTTGACCTTCCTAAAAAGATGTATCTTTTAAGTAAACAGCAAGGCTATCATAGTAGCCCTCCATTTTCAAAGGCTTTACAAATATTGAACGAGATGTCATCTTTGATTGCTAAAATTACTAATTCGGTTAAGTATTGCCACAACGAAGTTGGGTACATTGAGAACATTCAAAGCGAAATACCAGAGCTAAACGGAAAAACAGCCGAACAAATGGAAATAGAATTTCAATTAACTGATATCGAGGATTTAGCGTATTATTTGGTACTCTCCGCTTGGGTAATTCGAAATGTGGCTTATCAAAACAATTGCATTGCAACCTTCTTTCCAAAAGTCGACCCAGGACACGCTGGAAATGGATTGCATTTTCACATTGCACTTGTAAAAGATGGAAAAAACATTACCAGCGACGACTCTGGCAATCTTTCAAAGGAAGCTTTGATGGCAATTGGTGGGTTATGCCACTACGCACCAAGTTTGACTGCTTTCGGAAACACTGTCGCAGCTTCGTATCTGCGTTTGGTTCCTGGTCAAGAAGCACCTACAAAAGTTTGCTGGAGTCCCTCGAATCGTAGCTCGTTGATAAGGATACCGCTGTCTTGGTCCAAAACAAACAATATCGCCAAGCTAATTAATCCACAAGAAACTGATGAAATTCAATATAGCGAATCCCGACAAACAATAGAGTTTCGTAGCCCTGATGGAAGTGCTTTGATCCATCTTTTACTTGCTGGTATCATCCTTGCAATTGAATGGGGATTGAACAACCCCGAGCGCTCTCTACAAATTGCTGAAAAATATAAAATTACAGACGAATTTGATTCGCTTCAAAAGAACTTTGAAGTATTAGGCAAAAGTTGTGTCGAATCTGCAGAGAAATTTCTACAAAAACGACATCATTATGAACGAGACGGCATCTTCCCTCCCGAGGTTATCGATTACTACGCTAATTTTCTACTGGCTGAAAACGACAAAGACTTAAACCAAAGATTAATTTCGCTCCCAGAGGAGGAAAGGCTTATCGAATCAAGAAGAATAATGCATAGAAATCTTC
>JBKBVP010000411.1:0-1526 GCA_046289495.1 Candidatus Kapaibacteriota bacterium
AAATTTGTACTACGAGGTAATTTCGGCTTTAAATGTTTTAGGCTTCCAAGAGAACAAAGTAAAAAGAGTTGTAAACGAAGTACTTAGGAACATACCTACGAACGAGCGCTCAGTTGAAAACGTTTTGAAAAATGTTTTAAAGTCTTTAAACAAGTAGTAATCGACTTGTATTAAAACCAATAATAGGCAACTCTTAGAAAGATGCCTCGTTTGTAATTATAACCGATTCCTACAAAATATTTGTCTAAATAGTAGTAATCTAAACCTAAACCAAAGTTGAAACCAGTTTTGTTTTCTGTCCTGCCCGTGAAGTAGAGCTGTCCGAAATCATACTGGATATTTGTTCTTAGGGAACGAGCAAGAACGGAATCCTGCTGAACGAAGAAACCAAAGCTGGGAGTAATTATGAAGTCGTCAAAGATTTCAAAAAAGTAATAAAAATCTGTTGTTACCAAGACATAAGTAAATTTTGTTTCTTCAAATTCACCAGGTTTGGGCATTGGGTATTGTGCTGAGGGGTATATGTATTTCGGCTTCGAGGCTGTGAATCCAGAAAGGCCAATTGAGATGCCCAAATCCCAAAAACGAAAACCAAGAGCTGCACTTAATTTTAAATTGCTCCAGCCCAGTTCTCCAAATACACTTTTTAAATTGTTGGACCAAATATTATCCTGCGCATTTATCGAGAGACAAGTTAATAATAATAATACAAAGACTTTCAACTTTCTCATTTGCTTGTCTTAAATTAATTTTAAAAAAATGTTAATACAATTACTTGTGAAAATAAAAACAAGGAGGCTTGCCCTCCTTGCTTTTTTGTTATTGTTTTTCCTTTTTAGGACAAACTTGCACATAATTAATTCAAAAATTGCAATGCGTAATATTTCGGAGTTAATTTTTCGCCTGTAGCTTTTTCTATCATTTCGTTCCAGTAGTATTTTGTGCCGACGGAGAAAATATTCTCAATTAAATACTTGCCGACAGCATTCTGCGAAGAGAAACTATAATCTCTGTTTGGCTCACCTTTAAGTATCTTTACGATTAGATAGTTTTGTATTTGTGATGCAAGCAACTCACCGAGCAAGTAATTATGATAGTAACAAGGACTTGTAGCAATATGTATTTTGGTTGCCCAGTCGGGTTCATTCCTACCTTCTGGTTTTTTAATCATTTGATATTTTTCGACTAGTTCCCACCAGAGTTTATTTAAATCTTGGTCTGGGTTTTCATACATGCTTTTTTCGAATCGAAACATCACCTGCGACCATCTACTAAATACCAGTTGCTGAAGTCGGAGCGTTTTCCGGGCAGGTTCTTTTATTTTATCAGCCTCTTGTTGCGAGATTTTCAGCATATCTATCATCCACTGGGGATTGGATGCCATTCTGCCAAAGAGCATTGCAATTGCTTCGGTTGTAAATATGTGTGCGGGGGTTTTCAAATCCCAAGGCAATTTGTCGTCGAAATATTTTTCGTACAGAGCATGCCCATTCTCGTGCAATGTTGTTTCCATCCATCGAGCATTA
>JBKBVP010000412.1:0-1519 GCA_046289495.1 Candidatus Kapaibacteriota bacterium
AATCTGTTTTGTTCGATTTTCAAAATACAATTTTACAAAATAAATTCCATTTTCAAAATAACGGAAATTAATTTTTTCTTTATTTTTTCCAAAGCCTATGTCTATTTTCATTTTCTCAGTTATTGCATTACCTAAATTATCAAAAATTTGGATAAATGCAAAATCATTTTTTAAGGACTCAAATTCTAAAATCAAGTAATCTTCAACTGGATTGGGATAATAGCCTAACAACTCTGCTCCATCAATTAACTCAATATCTCTCAATGGATAAACACAGAACGGTTCAATTGGCAATCTCAAAGAGCTTTCATCCTCGAAAAAGCAGGAATTTTCTGCGACGTATCCGGAGAAATCAACGAATAGCTCGCTTGTCAAAAAAAGTTGGAATGGTAGTTCAAGCTCCCATTGCGTGTTATCTTCGAACGCAATAATATTCTCGCATACTACCTCTACAATGTTGTTATTAAAACTACCCGAGGCTGGCAATTTCCAGTTTTGCATTTTACTTCTAAATTCTATTTCCAAAGGTACATTTAGAAACTTAATTTGTTCACTTCTTCCTGCAGAAATTATTAATTTTAGTTCAAATGGAATTTGCGTAGAATTTAAGAATACACCTCTTACCTTTAGACTGCTTTTTTCTCCAACTTTTAATCTCGATGTTGACGCTTCAAACTCAAGTTTTTGGCTAATTTTATTGAGATTTAATTCGATTTCTTTAAACAGTAATGAATCTCCATTGTAACCGTAATAAATATACATTCGAACTTTTGAATCTTGAGTACTTGATGGAAAACCAGTGAATGAACCTTGAATCTTATCTCTGGGTAAAATTATACTTCCAGTAATGGAAGTATCAACACTTTTTAATATGAAATTATCAAATTCGAATTTTGTCCCAAATATGGGAAATTCTACATTTCCTGTGTTTTCTATGGTAAAATCGACTTTTACAAGATTACACAAGTAATCTGGCATATTAATACTTACTTTCAAATTCGCATTAAAAGTATCCCTACTCTTGGCAAAACCAGTAACATTGATATAAGAATGTAAGAGTGTATCGGAGGCAGTAGCATCACTTACAAGCAAAAGCGTCATTTGATGTTTGCCAAGAAACTTTGGTTCAAACCTAATCGGAATAAACAGTGAAGTGCCTGGAGAAAGCACTATGTCTCTATAACCAGTGAAGTCAAATACATAGGAGTCAATGTCTCCAGAGTATGGAATAATTTCTTTGATATATAAGTCGGTTGTCCCGTTGGAGAGTGCGATTTCGAACTGTTTCGAAACACTTTCTAAAACGAAAATTGTATCAAATTGAGCATCATACGTTTCGATATTTGGCAAAATTCCTTCGCCTTTCATTTCGATAATTATTTCGGGATGAAGTTTCCAATCGAGGCTGAAATAGGCTTTTTGGGATTTTATTCCAACGGTTTTAGGAGTAAAACTTATTCCAATAGGAATTGTATCCTTGAATTTTACGTTTTGGAAGGGTTCAAAGTTTGCTAAGAAA
>JBKBVP010000413.1:0-1515 GCA_046289495.1 Candidatus Kapaibacteriota bacterium
GTTTAATGAATGGAAGTGTATCGAGGATTAGAGGAGGTAAAATACAATCCAAAACACATTATAACAGTTGGAACTTTCGATGGTGTACATAGAGGACACCAAAAAATCATAAAAAGAATGCAAGAAATATCTAAAATCAACGGCGGGGAAACTCTTTTGGTAACTTTCGACCCTCACCCTCAATTTATAGTCAAAAGACCAGAAAAGGAACCAATAAAACTTTTGACAACAATCGATGAAAGATTAAAGTTGTTTCAAAAATTTGGATTGGATAAGGTTTTAATTATTCCCTTCACCAAAGGTTTTGCAGAAACAACTGGAGATGTCTTCATCAAACAAATTTTACATGAAAAAATAGGCTTTTCACACATTCTTGTTGGCCACGACCACTACTTTGGAAAAAACAGGGAAGGCAACTACGAAATGCTTGTTAAATGGTCGCAATTGTTGAATTTCATCGTCGAGCAAATACCTGCATATATTATAGATGAAATTACTATATCAAGCACAAAAATTCGAAATGCATTGTCCCAAAATCAAATAAAATTTGCAAACAAACTACTTGGCTATTACTATTTTATCGATGGAACTGTTGTAGCTGGAGATGGCAGAGGAAATTCTTTGGGCTTTCCTACTGCAAATATTAAATTCGACATTGAACACAAGTTGGTTCCATCAAATGGCGTTTATTTTGTATTTTCCTTAATCGAGGATAAAAAGTTCTTTGGGATGGCGAACTTGGGATTTCGACCAACTTTTCGCATCGACAAGAAGAAAACCCTCGAAGTTCATTTTTTAAATTTCTCTGGGGACTTATACGGAAAGACGCTTACAGTTTTTTTCCTTGACTTTTTGAGGGATGAAAAGAAGTTTTATTCCGTAGACGATTTGCTTATTCAGTTAAAAAAAGACAAAGAATATGCAAATAATCTTATTGGATCGCTTGGGTTAGAAAAAAATTTTTTAATTTTGTAAATTCTTTATTGGAGTTATAATGATACTACAAGAGCAAAAAGCAGAGATAATTAAAAAGTTTGGCGGGGATATCAAAAATACTGGTTTGCCAGAGGTACAAATTGCCTTGTTAACAGCAAGAATTCAAGACATAACAAATCATCTAAACACGCACCAAAAAGACAACCATAGCAGACGAGGGCTTATCAAGCTTGTCAGCAAAAGAAAAAGATTGCTAAATTATTTAGCTAAAAAAGACATCAATCGTTACAGACAAATAATATCTTCATTAAATTTAAGGAAGTAATTTTTAGTACATTAGAAAAAAGCGGTTTATTTGCAATAAATAAACCGCTTTTTTCGTTTCTTTTTTGTTTAATTTTTGGATTTAAAACATGGAAAACCCCAGAGAAAGTATAGTTGTAGGAATTGACTTTGGTGGTAAAGAATATTCACTCGAAGCTGGAAAATTTGCAAAGTTCGCAAACGGTTCTGTAATGGTAAAATATGACGACACAATGGTCCTGGTCACTGTGGTTGCATCTGAAACTGAAAGAACTG
>JBKBVP010000414.1:0-1511 GCA_046289495.1 Candidatus Kapaibacteriota bacterium
GCGATGAAACCTCCGCTGCTGTTATTCAAGATCTGAATATTTTGAGCAATGTTATTTCCTCGCAAACTATACATAATTATTTTGGTGGAGTTGTACCTGAGTTAGCTTCCAGGATACACATAAAAATCATATCTAAAGTTGTGTTCGACGCTCTTTCACAAGCTCAACTAACAATTTCCGAAATTGATGGTATTTCTGTGACATACCAACCAGGTTTGGTTGGTTCCTTGGTAGTGGGAACAAATTTTGCCAAGGGTTTAGCACTTCGCCACAACAAACCACTTGTACCAATCGACCATATAGAGGGTCATATATTTTCGGGTTTTTTGGAAAAATTAAACATTTCCTTCCCTTTCCTATCTCTTGTTGTTAGCGGTGGACATACCGCGCTATTCTTGGTGCATTCATTCAACTCTTATCAGATGCTTGGTTCTACTCGAGATGATGCTGCAGGGGAAGCATTCGATAAAATTGGGAAATTAGTCGGATTGGGCTATCCAGCTGGACCAATTATTGATAAACTGGCAAAATCTGGAGACCCCAATAGATACTCATTCCCCAGAGGATTAATAAAATCAAATGATTTTGATTTTAGCTTCAGCGGGTTAAAAACTGCTGTCAGATATTTTATCGAGAAAGAATATCCAAAAGGTTTACCCGAAAATGTACTTTACGATTTATGTGCATCCGTTCAAGAGGCAATAATCGATGTCTTATTAGCAAAATGTGAAAATGCCATAAACCAATATAAAGTAAACACCTTAGTAATTGCTGGAGGTGTGTCTGCAAACTCCAGACTTAGGTTTTTAGCCAACGAAAGATTTGGAAATATTGTGGATGTAATTATTCCACAAATGCGTTATTGTATGGATAACGCCGCGATGATAGCACTAATTGGTGAATTAAAGCTAGGGGAAACAAGCAACCACAAGGATTTTTTGTCTTTCGAATTCAAAGCTAATCCTACTCCAAAAAGAGCCAGAAGAAATTAACATTATCTAATTGTCTTTACAATTCGAAAACCAAAGTTTGTTTTTTGGTCTTCTGGAAATTGCCTAGCACTGGACCTGCCAAATGTTGTACCTTTTTGCCAGCATCCACCTCGCACAACTCGGTTCTTCCCTTTGTCTGGTCCCTTTGGGTTAACTCGAGGTGACTTCTCGTAGTAAAATGGGTCGAACCAATCCCAACACCACTCCCAGACGTTACCATGCATATCGTAAATACCCCAGGCATTGGGTGATTTTTCCCCCACAGGGTGTGGTTTCATTCCAGAGTTTACGTCGAACCAACCCATATCTAAAGGATTACCATTGCCGGCAAAATCACCGGTTGTTCCAGCTCTGCAAGCATATTCCCACTCTGCTTCCGTTGGAAGTCGAAATCCATTGGCATCTTCTTTATAAAGCACAGTGTTCGAATCTAAGATGATGTAACAGCTGTCGAGACCAATTAAATTTGATAACCTATTGCAAAATTTTACCGCCTCAATCCAATCAACATTCATCACA
>JBKBVP010000415.1:0-1501 GCA_046289495.1 Candidatus Kapaibacteriota bacterium
AAAACAATTAATCTCTTTGCTTTTACCCGAGATAGTATACAAACAACTTCCAGATAAGCTCCAGATTTTCAATTGATTTGACCGATATATCGTGGCAATTAGCTCCGAGCTAGGACTAAAAACATATCCAGTTACATCTCCAGTTGGAATGCTATCCGACAATCTACCACTTGCAATAGAATATATGTAAATTTTCCCATTTCTTAGAAAAGTATACCAATTTAAATTTGGGCTCGGTGTTCCAAGAAATTTGAAATGTCTATAAACAGTGTTAGTTCCATAGTCTCTTAATTTAAATCCACTTATACTTCCAACAGAAGCTAATGCTCGCCCCTCAGAGTGAAAGCAAAGATAATGGATAGCTTCCTTTGCATCTGACATTTCATTTAATTTTTGATGATTTTTAGTATCTAAGATACTAATCTTACCTTCATTATCTCCAACAGCCACAAGACCATTATCCTTTATATCAATAGCTGTAATGACCGCTTTAGAAAATCCAGTGTAAATCAACGTATCAAAATCTATATCCCAAATACGAAAAAAATTATTGCCTGAACCAACTAAATACTTGCCACTTGGGCTGAATCTCAATAGATTAACATTTGGAGTATTATATTCTTTCAGTATTTTATTTGTGGCAAAATTCCAAAAATTTATTTTACCATTGTTTAAAGAAATTGCTATGACTGACTCCGTTGGATGAAATATCAATGCTAAAATCGAATTTGAATCAAAATTAATTGAATTTAAAAATTTAAATGTAGGAAAACTTAGTAGATTAATTCTATTTTTATCAACAAAAGCAATAATACTCTCCCGGCCCCACAACGGTATTCCATCCAAAAAACTCAACTCGGGATTTGAAAATTTTTTAGAAAATTTGATACTTCCTTTGTTCATTGACACTTTGACTAAACATCGCTGCGAAGTTGGCCTCTTAATTTTCAACCACTTGTAAGAATTTCCACGTGCTGTATCGAGGTAGTTCCAAGTCTTTCCACTATCTATACTATACTCTAGTTTTACAGATTCTTCTTGTGGTATCCCTTCCCATGTGATTACAGTGTCGAAGCCCACACCAAAGATTTCACCACCATTCGGATGGGTTAATTTCAACTTCTGGGGTTTGTTTTTGTACTTAGAATATGTTCCAAAGCAATAAAATTCCGATGTACATAAACTACTTTGAAATTCAAACTCTGTATAATTATATACCGAATCCTTTGGCGTATAAGATATAACTAAATCTATACTTTGACCATTGCTTAAATTAAACACTTTAGGATTAATGTCGTAATTTAAATTTGATGAGACAATATTTACAATTGAAAAATCTCCATTAATTGCAGTTACTCTAATTGTTGTGTCGTGTTTTATATCAAGTTGCTTATTTTTAAATACAATATAACTTGGTTCGAATCTCAACAGCACTAATGCACTTTGTGGTGGTAAATATGAACTATTAGAAGTTACACCCAAACTTTTTAATTTTATTTCA
>JBKBVP010000416.1:0-1494 GCA_046289495.1 Candidatus Kapaibacteriota bacterium
TGACTCCAAATGCCCTTAGAGTATGCTTCAAAAAAGCACCACCAGGACCGTGACTAAATAAAGCAATTGCTTGGGGACCGTACTTCTCTTTAATTTCAATAAGCCTTTGGGAGGTGTAGTTTAATGCTTCGTCCCAAGTTGTGACCTTCCATTCCTCCTTTCCACGTCTGGAGATACGCATCAAAGGAGCCTTGAGTCTGTCTGGGTCGTAGTGTTGACCAACCCCACCATTTCCCCTGGGGCAGAGGCGCCCTCGGCTTAGCGGGTCTAATGGATTCCCTTCTAACTTCCAAAGCTTGCCATCTTTTACATAACCAATCAAGCCACACTTCCAAAAACAGATAGAACAATAAGATGGAATTTTGACAACACCTTTGTTTTCTTCGGTTGCAGAAAAAGTGGTTTGAATCATCTTTGCTCCGCCTGCGAGTAAACCCGCCCCCGCAAAGGTTGTTCCACTGATTTGTAAAAATTTCCTTCTTGTTAGTCTTTCCATATCTCACTCACATTTTTTTAATAAATTCTTTAATAACGGAACAATTGGTAAAATTTTTATATATGTAGCAGTTCTTGCAATCCATTTTAGCACAAATATTTGTTTTGTGTTCAAAAGCCCAACAGGGAACACCTATTGTGTTGTATGCCGGGCATTCGATTCTTTCTTTTTCTGGACAGTTAATGATTTTCCAACAAGGAACAAAAGATAACATGGTTTTAAGCGAAGAAATAGTAAACTGCTTTTTTCTTATTGCCTCCAAGATACATTTTATCCTTTCGATGTCTGCCTGAGAGTATAATCGATTCTTTTGATTCACTCCTCGATTTGTTATGATTAAACCCTCGCGCTCGTACATTCTCAACGTATGTACGCTTACCCCGAGAAGCCTCGATACGACCCCTATGGGATAAATTGGTTCGTTTTTTATCTTTTCATTCTCCATTTTCAAATCATTTAACAATCAAAATTATTAAATGTATTGTTAAAATGAAATCTAAAGTAGGCTTGAATTGATGAATTAAATTTTCTTAAACAAAAAATAGATTTTAGGCAAAGCTTAATTGTTTGATAATTACCTACTTAGAAAAAGGCAAAAAAACAACACAAACGATACAAAAGTTAATTTATAATTCCACTAAATAATGTTTATTCGAAGCGCTTTTAAATACTGGTTCGATTGTTCTAATGAAATAATTTTTGTCAAACATTAAAAATAAAGTTGCCAAAGCGAGAGTCCTCTCTTGTATGGTACCGTTTGGGTAGAGAATAGTATTTAATTTGATTAAGTTTTTATTTTTGAGAAGAATTTTTCTTTTTTCTGTCGAATATATTTTGTCGATGTAGGCATCAAGTGATTTTTTGCTTTTTCCGATATATGCTTCACCAACAAAATTTAGAGATTTATCCAGTCGAGCTCCTATTTCACGAAGCGAATCAAAATTTAAAGTCATATTTTTCTTTAAATTTTCGATTTGGCTTTGTAGAGACAAATTTCG
>JBKBVP010000417.1:0-1486 GCA_046289495.1 Candidatus Kapaibacteriota bacterium
GCAGGAATATTTTCACCGCTACACTCATCAATTACAGATGTTTTAACAACAACGGCACGGAAATACGACGGGACAAATGCCATGAATATATCGAAATCACCTTGGAAACCAGGGATATCCTTTCTGCGCGAAGAGAAGTAAATAACATCGCCAGATGCCGGCAAAGTAATAAATTGATCGTCTTGGGGAGTATTTAATGGTTCACCAAGGTTTTCTGGCTTGGTCCAAGTTTTACTTACGGGGTCGTAGCGGGTTACATAAAAGTCCAAACCACCAAAATTAGGTTTGTGACCTTTTGAAGAGAAAAACAAAGTTTGATTATCAGCAGCAATAAAAGGCCCAGCATCTTGCAATGGGGTATTGATTTCAACCAAATTTTTAGCTGGCAACCATTCTTCTGTTTCGGGGTCATAATCGGAATACCAAATATCCATATTATCCCATTTCTCGTTGTTTCCATCAGAATTTGGACCGGGTCTTGTCGAAACAAAATACAACCTACTTTGGTCGGGAGCAATTGAAGGTTGAGCATCAAAATATTTGGAATTAACATTTGGACCTAAATTATAAGGTCTACTCCATTTATCACCTTCAACCGTTGTCTTATAGATATCACAATCACCTAAGCCATCGGGACGACTACAAGCAGTAAAATACAAAGTCTGGCCATCGGCAGCAATTGAAGCAACCCCTTCATTCTCCGGAGTATTCACTCCCTGATATCCCCAAATTGTTGTTGTGTCTATATTAAAGGGCTTAAAGAAAATTGTATCAAGCCTATCATTCTTTTTAGTTGCCCAGAAATCGTGGCTGGGCTTATCAGTTTTAGGATTAATTTTGCTACCAGGTCGATTTGAAACAAAGTAGAGTGTACGACCATCTGCACTTACTGTAGGTGCATAGTCCAAACCTTTCCAATTAACAACTGGACCAAGATTGATAATTCGGATTTTGGATTTATCAAGAACCTGTGGTTGGTCTTGCATTGGTTTTTGCGGCGATTCGGGCGATTTCGTGTCCTCAATTACTAACCCATACAAAAAATACTCTCGTTCACTGTGCTCGTTAGCTTTTAAGTTAAGTGAAACGGCAAAGAACAAGAGAAAAAATAGCGACGTAAAAGGTCTACAGAACTTCATTTTTCTTTACCCTTTAATTAGTAAACAACCAATTTTCAAATTTTAAACTTAAAAATAATTAATTCTTTTAATGTAAAATACAAAATACAAAATATTTAAACAATATAACACATACTGTCATATAAACAACGACTATAATGTAATAGTTTACACTACAAAAATCAATGTTTAAAAAGCATTCATTATCGAAAACATTTGAAGCAAGCAGTAATTACGCGAGAGGGGAAATTAGCAAATGATGTTAATTAGCTTATTTGGGACATAAATAACTTTTTTAATTTCTTTATCGAAAATAAATTTTTTTACATTTTGTTCTTTTAATGCTTGTTTAAGTACACCATCTTCAG
>JBKBVP010000418.1:0-1476 GCA_046289495.1 Candidatus Kapaibacteriota bacterium
CTCTATCGGCTGTTGCAAGAGCATCGCCGTAACGAAAATCTACTTCAAACTGTCCCGTCGCTACTTCGTGGTGAGTTGCCTCGACATCTATATTGAAATATTCTAATGTTCTTGTTATGTCTCGCATAATTTGTTGTGCAAATTCCCCAGCAAGGTCGAAGTAGCCACGATTATCCAGTGGCTTATGACCGTTACTATCTTTAATGAACAAAAAGAATTCTACCTCGGGTCCAAGGTTGTATTGATATCCAAAGCTTTCCAATTCCTTTAATGTTTTCTTTAGAATATATCTGGGATCTGCTTCGAAATGATTACCATCCGGTTTGTAAATATCGCAAATAAACCTTGCTGTTCTTTCTTCACCATTGGAAAGCCAAGGTATGATTGCATAAGTTGAAATATCTGGCTTAAGATACAAATCGCTTTCGTGTATTCTTGCAAATCCCTCGATAGATGAGCCATCGAACCAAGTCCCATACCTAAGCGAATCTTCTATTTTACTCACCGGGATAGTAACTTCCTTTAATGTACCAAGGATATCCGCAAATTGTAAGTTGACAAAGCTTATTTTGTCTTCTTTTAATTGTTTAATGATGTTTTCCATAAAAATTGTGATTAAAAAATTCAAAATTATAAAAAAATAGTGTTTTTACTACGTTTAAGATTTACTCTTCTTCCTCTTCAATTAATTCATATTGGTCGAAAATAATCAGGGTATTTGGTAAATTTTGTATCAGATTTGAAATATCCGAAAACTGTATACTATTGTTTGTCAGATCAACTACTTCTAATTCTTTAAGAGAGAGGATTTCCGGCGGAAGTTTTTTAAACCTGTTGTTCGATAGATTTAAATACTTAAGATTTGGAACAGTGGCAAAGTCGATTTTTAAGTTCGTGAGATTATTTTCAGACAAGTCTAAATATTCCAAAGCAGGCATATCTTTTATTACAGCTTCCGAAATTCTATTCCCACGCAATACAATTTTCTTTAGCTCTTTTTTACCATACAGCTCCGATGGAAATTGATTTAGATTACTTTCAACAGCCGTAAAACCAACCAAATCCATTGGTAGATTCAAGTATCCTGAAATTGCACGGTAGCTAAGATTTACGTTTTTACCTTGCGATTCATATCTAAAGGTTTCCTTGGTTTTCTCTTTTGCACTCTGAGTTTGTTCAATTAAAGATTTCATAGCAAGTTGTGAACCTTCGAAACTACGGTCAAGAAGTTTGTCAAACTTATCGAAAGCTTTTTTAAAATGCATTTCTGCAAAGTCGTAATTGCCCATTTGTAAATAAACTCGTCCCAGTGTCTCGTCTGCTACAGCATCCCAATATCTTGATTCCCAAGTATTAAACCTGGATATTATTTGTTTTGCTTGTTCAACCAAAAAGCTTGCTTCTTGGTATTTTTCCAACCATATGTTTGTATTTGCTAATTTCAATAGTCTTTTTGCGTAATTTAGCTCCTGAGAG
>JBKBVP010000039.1:0-8103 GCA_046289495.1 Candidatus Kapaibacteriota bacterium
GAGAAGTATTACCCCTGGAAACACATAGAAGAATACTTGCGATATAGGATTGAATCTGCTGGACTATCTTATGAACAGCTTAAAAGCGATGGAATTATAATTGGCAAAGAACAACCAATTTTCGTAGAGGATGGATTGAACTTAGAGTTCCCTTACACCAATACTGGTAAAATTGAATTATACTCCACTCAGCTTGCCGAGAAAGGGTTTTCACCATTTCCAACGTACGAAAGACCCCCAGACCCACCCCCCGGTTATTTCCGTTTGCTGTTCGGTCGTACTCCTGTTCACACTTTCAGTATGACCCAATCAAATCCCATACTAATGGATATGGTCGCCGAAAACGAGGTATGGATTAACTCGGACGTAGCAGAGACATTTGAAATAAAAAATGGCGATTACATCGTGTTGAAAAACCAAGATGGAGTTGTAAGCAATAAAGTGAAAGCACGAGTTACTCAAAGGATACGACCAGATTGCGTTTATATGTATCATGGTTTTGGTCATACATCCTCGAAACTTAAAAGAGCATACCTCAAAGGAGCAAGCGATTCTCAGCTAATTACTCGTTACGACATCGACCCAATAATGGGAGCAACCGGAATGAATAACAATTTTGTAACAATAGAAAAGGTGTAACTATGGCAAGATATGCAATGGTCATAGATACTACAAAATGTGTTGGCTGTATGGACTGTGTAGTGGCTTGCAAAACGGAAAATAATGTGCCCGAGGGCTTTAACCGAGATTGGATTACCTACGAGACAATTGGAAAGTTTCCTACTTTGCATATGGAAATTCGTTCCGAAAGATGTAATCATTGCGACAATCCTCCTTGCGTTTACACATGTCCAACTGGTGCAAGCCACATTTCCGATATTGGCGGAATAGTATTAGTTGATAAACAAAAATGCATCGGGTGCAAAGCTTGTATTGCTGCTTGCCCATACGATGCGCGTTTCGTCCACCCAGATGGGTATGTAAGTAAATGCACTTTTTGCGAACACCGTGTTGTCCAAGGTCTTGACCCGGCTTGTGTTTCAACTTGTCCAACACATTGTATGTATTTCGGAGATTTGGAAGATGCAAATAGTGTAGTATCGAAATTACTTAGTTCCAGGAAATACCGTGTACTAAACCCAGAAACAGGTACTAAACCACAAGTTTATTATTTGATTTAAGGAGGATGCCATGAACGAAATTGTTATAACAAGGCACAATCACTTAATTGACCCAAGCTTACAAATTTGGGGCTGGGAAATCCCAGTCTATCTTTTCCTTGGCGGATTGGTCGGTGGAATGATGTTGATCTCGGGCTATTTTATCCTCACTGGAAGAACTAAAAATACATTATGTTCTTGTTTTCGAGTCCCATTAATTGGTATTATAGCAATCTCTTTAGGGATGTTTTTTCTTTTTCTCGATCTCGAACACAAACTTTATGTATGGAACTTGTATCTTAATTTTATGTGGAAATCTCCAATGTCTTGGGGCGCTTGGATTCTTATTTTTATATACCCAATTTTATTATTAAACATTATCTTACGATTACCAGAAAATATTGGGAACAAATTTCCAAAGCTAAAAGACACATCCGAAAGAATCCAGAAGAATTCTTTTATGATTAAACTGATTGGAGGATTGAATATGGTCTTTGGCGGGTTGCTCGGGGCATATACTGCTATATTGTTAAGTGGATTTTCTGCTCGACCAGCTTGGAATAGCCCAATGCTTTGGTCATTGTTTCTTGTCTCTGGATTATCAAGCGCTGCTGCCCTTGTCCATCTTATCGGCAAAGACCCCGAGGAAAGGCACCTACTTGCCAAAGCCGACAATGGTTTCCTTATCGCTGAAATAATCATCATCTTTTTGTTAATCATTGGCTTTTTATCCTCGAGCCAAGTACATATAGATGCAGCAAAATTAATTCTCTCTGGACCTTTCGCAGCTACATTTTGGGTTTTTGTTGTTTTTATTGGAATAATCATTCCGTTGATCATACAAATTTTTTCCGTGAACAACAGAATTCCACACACGAACATTGCCCCACTAATGGTTTTATTTGGCGGTCTGATTCTTAGGTTTATCGTTGTTTATGCTGGAGAATACAGCCAATGGCCCAGAAATGTTTTTATTAATTTTTAAATAAAGGTTTAAAATGGTTGAGAACAATCATATGAAAAGCGAAGAAAGCACTAAAGCATTTCACAAAGAAAAATTTCCCGAGAAGTCTTATTGGAATCCTTACATCGCTGGAGTTGGACTTGGTTTGGTCCTATTATCTGCATTTGTACTTATGGGCCGAGGTCTCGGAGCATCGGGAGCAGTATCCACAATTGTCGCCACAAGTGTTGCAAAGATCACACCGAGCCATGCTCAGGACAACGAATTTTATCAAAATTACTTAACGAACGAAAATCCGCTAAAAGATTGGTTAGTTTTCGAAGTATTAGGGGTTTTGGTTGGTGGTTTCATCTCTGGAATTTTTGCAAACAGAGTGAAGTTCAAAATTGTCAAGGGGCAAAGAATTAGCAATTCAACAAGAATGATATTTGCTGTTCTCGGCGGGATTATGATGGGCTTTGGAGCAAAATTGGCAGGCGGTTGCACAAGTGGTCAGGCACTTACTGGTGGAGCCTTGTTAAATTTAGGAAGCTGGGCTTTTATGCTTTCTGTATTTGCAGGAGGATATCTTGTTGCATATTTTTTTAGGAGGTTTTGGTTATGATAGCACCATTTTACAAATTTGGTTATTTTGGCGAAGAGTTCAGCCTTATCATTGCATTTCTTATTGGACTAGCATTTGGTTTTTTTCTCGAAAGGGCTGGTTTTGGCTCTGCAGACAAGCTTGCTGCACAGTTTTACTTCTACGACATGAGAGTGTTTAAAGTTATGTTCTCTGCAATCATAACTGCAATGCTCGGAGTTTTCTTCCTCGGAGCATTTGGGCTCCTGGACATAAACTTAATTTACTTCACTCCGACATTCTTGATACCACAAATTGTCGGGGGATTTATATTGGGATTTGGTTTTATTCTGGGGGGATATTGTCCAGGTACATCAGTTGTTTCAGCATCTACTGGAAGGGTCGATGGTTTATTGTTTCTAATTGGTGTTTTTATTGGTATTTTCATTTATGGTGAACTCTATCCATTAATTTCTAATTTTGCAAATTCAACAGCAATGGGCAAGCAAACGCTGTATAGTTTCTTGCATATTCCATATGGTGTAGCTGTTTTTGCTATTGTCTTGATTGCTATTGTTGGTTTTGCTGGTGCAACCTATCTGGAAAAGAAATTCCACTCAAAAATTTTTGGGAGGGGGAGATGAAATTAAATGAAATGTCTTTAAACCAAAAGCTGGGTCTACTGGCAATCTTTTTGGGTATAATTGCCCTTTTCACAAAGGACCCAGCCAAAACTTCATTCGTTAAAGTAGATCCGAAGAAGCTACTGCTCGAGACCAAAAGCACAACTAAATTTTTAACCCCTTTTGAGTTAGCAGAGAAGATAATAAAGGGGACAGAGTCTTTCTTGTTGGTTGATTTGCGCAGCCCCAATGAATACGAAAAAGGAACCATTCCAAATGCAATCAATCTAACTGTACAAGATTTATTTGATAATACATTAGGAAGAAATCAGCAAATCATTCTTTTCTCTGATGATGATACAAAAAGTTTAAATGCATGGATAGCTCTTGTAGCAATGGATTACAAAAATGTTTACGTATTGAAAGATGGGTTCAATGGCTGGATAAACGAGGTTCTCTATCCAAAACTTCCTCTCGATTTGAATGGAAGGGATAAAACGAAAAGTGAAAAGATTATACAAGTTTCCAATTACTTTGGTGGCTCGCCAATATTCCTCAGCGAGGGTAAAACCATCCAAACAGAAAGGATGGAATTTAAACAGCCACCAACTCAATTGCCTAAACAATCTGTTGCTATGCCAAAACCTGGGTCCACTAAAAAGCCAAAACGCGAAGGATGCTGATAGGTCGAGCATTAGTGCGTAACTTGAAATCAAATTTTCACGAGGCATTATAATCAGCTATTTTGTACTTTTATTTTTTTGAAAATACAATGAAAGCAAAGAAGCAACTAATAGTTCTCTCCGCACCGAGCGGAGCGGGCAAAACTACCCTTGCCCGCTACTTACTCTCAAGATTTCCTCAATTGAAATTCTCTGTCTCGGCAACAACCCGTAAACCAAGAGAAAATGAAATCGATGGAAAAGATTATTATTTTCTTAGCGAAGAGAAATTCAAAGAATTAATTGAAAATGGGGATCTTATCGAATATGAGCAAATTTTTGGAAATTATTATGGAACACTTAGAAGCGAAGTGGATGCAAGTCTTGCAAGAGGAGAAACAATAATATTTGACATTGATGTCAAAGGAGCTTTATCGATAAAAGAACTATACCCTGAAAATGCATATCTAATCTTTATTGCCCCACCATCGTTGGATAAGTTAAAAGAAAGATTAATCCAAAGAGGAACAGAAACACCCGAGCAATTGCAAAAACGCTTCCAACGTATCGAAATGGAAATGAAAATGCAGGATAAATTCAACTACGTACTTGTAAATGATGATTTAGTAAAAGCTGGTGAGGAATTAGTAAACTTAGTAAAAAAAGTCTCAGACATTCTGTAATAAAAGTGTTGCTATTAATTTTGCTATCTGAGAGCACCCTCTGAATTGCAGTAAACAAGCACCCTCCAAAATTTTGCAAAAGTATAAAATCAAGTTCTAACTACACTAAGAATACAAAAAAACTTAATAAGTTGTTGGGATATAGATACAAAATTAATATTGCAATTGAGTTTGTTTAATAAATTTTGAAAGGAAGAATATGGCGAAACTAATAAGTCCACACGGTAGCCCCGAATTAATCAAGCTTTTACTCGAAGGGAAAGAATTAGAAGAAGAAAAAAAGAAAGCAGAGCAGTTGCTTAAAGTGAACATAACAAGCCGCGAAACTGGTGATTTAATTATGATGGGCATTGGTGGCTTCACACCTCTAACTGGATTTATGGGTTACGACGACTGGAGAAGTGTTTGCGAAGAGATGAAAATGCCGAGTAAAAACGGATTGTTCTGGCCTATTCCAATTACAGTGTCCACCGACAAAGAAACGGCAGACAAAATTAGGATTGGAGACGAGGTTGCACTGTATTCCGATGAATACGACGAAATAATGGCAACTATGCGAGTGGAGGAAAAGTACAAAATCGACAAAGAATTTGAATGCAAGCAAGTGTACAAAACCACTGATTTAGAGCATCCTGGCGTTAAGATGGTAATGGACCAAGCGGAGATCAACTTAGCCGGGCCAGTAAAGGTATTAAGCGAGGGACCATTCCCAGAACAATTCAAAGGAATTTACCAAAGACCGGAAGAATCCAGAGCTATATTTGCCGAACGCGGATGGAAAACAATCGCTGCACTACAACTACGCAATCCTATGCATCGCTCCCACGAATATCTAGCGAAGATAGCACTCGAAGTCTCCGACGGCTTGTACATTCATCAATTAGTTGGTAAACTTAAACCTGGCGATATTCCTGCCGATGTTCGTGTTAAATGCATCAATGTTCTCGTTGAGAATTACTTCGTTAAGGACACTGTCGTAACTGGTGGCTATCCGTTAGATATGCGCTATGCTGGACCAAGAGAAGCGCTGTTGCACGCATTGTTCCGCCAAAATTATGGATGTACACACATGATTATCGGACGCGACCATGCTGGCGTAGGGAATTATTATGGACCATTCGAAGCACAGGATATTTTCGACGAACTTTGGGATGGGGCTCTACTTTGCCAACCTTTGAAAATTGATTGGACTTTCTACTGCTACAAATGCGAGGGAATGGCATCGATGAAAACTTGTCCTCACTCAAAAGAGGATAGATTGCTGCTAAGCGGAACCATGCTCCGAAAAGCACTTTCGGAAGGATTGGAGGTTCCGAAAGAGTTTTCCCGACCCGAAGTTTTAGCAATTTTACGCGAGTATTACTCTGGCTTGCAAGAGAAAGTTGAAATCAAGCTGCATCGAGCAGCATTGGGTGAGTAAAATGAAAATTCATTTTATTTTATGTATGTTTAACAAATCTAAGGAGTACTAAAATGCCAAGTTTCGTATTAGTCGACAAATGTGATGGGTGCAAAGCACTGGACAAGACTGCTTGCCAGTACATTTGCCCAAACGACCTAATGGTCCTAAACAAGGACATTATGAAAGCGTATAATCGTGAACCCGAGCTTTGCTGGGAATGTTACAACTGCGTTAAGATTTGTCCAACTCAAGCAATTGAAGTTCGTGGCTACGCAGATTTCGTGCCATTAGGTGCACAAGTGACCCCGATGCGAAGCTCAGACTCGATTATGTGGACAGTCAAATTCCGCAACGGAGAATTAAAACGTTTCAAATTCCCAATTCGCACGACACCCGAGGGCTCTGCCGTTCCAGATGGTGGATGGGAAACCGGAACCGACGATATCTCCAGTCCATTGTTATTTACTGAACCCGGCTCGCTCAAAATGGATTCACTATTCACTTTAACTAAGTAATTAATTAATGTTTGACAATAAAGGAGAAAAAAATGGGACCATTTGAAACTGTAGAAATCAACACCGATTTACTGATTGTTGGCGGTGGTATGGCTGCATGTGGTGCAGCAGTCGAAGCATCCTACTGGGCGAAAAAATACGGACTTAAAGTTACGCTTGTAGACAAGGCTGCTATCGATAGAAGCGGTGCTGTAGCAATGGGCCTTTCTGCTATCAATCAATATGTTGATTTAAATTCAGGAAAAAATACTGTTCAAGATTATGTCAACTATGTTCGCAACGACTTGATGGGAATTACGCGTGAAGACTTGGTTGCAAACATCGCTCGACACGTAGACTCCACCGTTCACCTCTTTGAAAAATGGGGACTTCCTATATGGAAGGATGAGGAGGGGAATTATGTGCACGAAGGGCGTTGGCAATTAATGATTAATGGTGAATCCTACAAAGTAGTTGTTGCAGAAGCAGCCAAAAATGCACTTGGTATCGAAAACATCTACGAGCGAGTTTTCATTGTCGAACCATTAATGGACGGTGACCGCTGCGCTGGAGCTGTTGGTTTCAGCGTTCGTGAAAACAAATTCTATGTCTTCAAAGCCAAAGCTACCTTGGTAGCAATGGGTGGTGCAGTACACGTCTTCCGACCACGTTCCACCGGCGAAGGTTTAGGTCGTGCTTGGTATCCGCCATGGAACTCAGGTTCAAGTGCTTACTTTACTATTGTTGCTGGTGCCGAGATGACCTGCCAAGAAGTAAGATTCATACCCGTAAGATTCAAAGACGCTTATGGTCCAGTAGGTGCGTGGTTCCTTTTGTTTAAGTCCCGAGCCACCAATGCAATTGGCGGCGATTACATGGTCGAAAGAACCGATGAACTGGAGAAATGGCTACCGTATGGCAAGGTTAAACCAATACCAGCAAACTTAAGAAACTGGCTGGGCATGCTCGATGTTATGGAAGGCAAAGGACCAATCTATATGAGAACCGAAGAGGCAATTCAAAAATTAGCCGACCAATACAAAGACGACCCGAAGGCATACAAGAAAAAGATGAAAGAGCTCGAAGAAGAAGCCTGGGAGGACTTCCTCGATATGACAATATCACAAGCAATACTTTGGGCTGCTACTAATACATTTCCAGAGCAAGCTCCATCCGAGATTGCTGCTGCAGAGCCATACTTTATTGGTTCACACTCGGGTGCCTCTGGAGCGTGGGTCAGCGGACCAAAGGACCTTGCCCCACCAGAGTATTTCTGGGGGTATACTAATATGTCCACTGTTAAAGGCTTATTCTGCGCCGGTGATGCCTCTGGAGCATCGAGCCATAAATTCTCTTCCGGTTCCCACGCAGAAGGACGAATTGCTGCCAAAAGCGCCATAGAATATATCGTTAAAGAAAATCCACAACTAAATTACGATGCTAACGAAATTGAAGAGTTAAAGAAAAGAATTTATAAGCCACTCGAAATTTATGAAGCACACTACAAAGAGACAACCGACCCGGATATCAATCCTAATTACATACGACCGAAG
>JBKBVP010000039.1:8113-8487 GCA_046289495.1 Candidatus Kapaibacteriota bacterium
TTTATGTTCCGCTTGCAAAAGATTATGGATGAATACGCTGGTGGAGTCTCCTCCCAGTTTAAAACAAGCAAGACACTACTGGAGAAAGGTTTACAACTGTTGAAATTCCTAAAAGAAGATAGCGAAAAGTTGGCAGCTGCAGACCTTCACGAATTAATGCGATGCTGGGAAAACATTCATCGTATGTATCAAGCAGAAGCCCATATGCGTGCAATTTTGTTCCGAGAGGAAACTCGATGGCCTGGCTACTACTTCCGTGCAGACAAGCCAAGCCTCGACCCGAACTGGGAAAAATTTGTGAATATGACCTACGACCGTAAGACCGACACTTGGAATGTTTTCACAAGGAATATTATTCACATACTCTAACGCTC
>JBKBVP010000419.1:0-1460 GCA_046289495.1 Candidatus Kapaibacteriota bacterium
TTGGTGCAGTAGGTAGTGAGCAGAACATCATCGTATATGGGGATTATGGTTCATACCTTTTATCTTCTGATTTGGGTAATTCCTGGACCCAGTATTCAATAGGTATTTTTGATGAAATTCGTGAAATTGTCAATTTTAAAGATACACTATGGGGGATTACTCACAAGGGGTATTTAGTATTATCTATAGACAATGGTATAAATTGGAAACTTCATAAACTTGAGATTGACACCGCGGAAAGACTTGTAAGTTTAATTGTTAAAAATAATGCTATATTTGTAAGGGGTATAAAATTTGTAATGAAAATAAGCAAGAATTTGCAAGTTGAAGGCATCTTTCAAGATACATCCTTAAAGCTACATACTTGGGAATACCTCACAGAACCAGAGATGCCTATATTCCACTATTATACAACGAAAGGAATGCATTACTGGAATGACAAACTGATCTTATACAGCAAAAGTTTTGCGGATAGCGGTTTTTCGACAATTAAAGATGATTTTACTAACTTGGAATATATCACATTAAGAGGCAAGATACGTGGCTGGCCCGCAACAGAATACTTCCCACGAAGAATCTATGAATACAACGGTAAGTCTGTTTTTCAGTTTGGTGCTTACTTATACTTTCCTAATAATGATTTTACACAATGGTCTTATTTCTTTTCCGATACAACATTTATGAATTACCAAGACAGTGCTACTCGCTCTAAGTGGCTTGATTATGTTAATCTTTATACCTACTTTTTTAAGAATAATAGATTATATGGGCTTTTTGGTAAAGACCCAGTTATTGACAGTACCCCTACTCCTGAAATTGGAATTAATCGATACGAGTCATTCCCTCAAGATACCTTTGTCCAAATGGGGAGCGCTTTTAAAGATATTTACTTAAGCGGTTTTTACGATGATTACTTTAAAAAGTTCATTCCCGGTTTTGATATTGTTATGCACCAACTCTGGTTCCAAAAGCCAACTATTCTTTTCGATTCTATCCTGATTTTCATAGGGAATAAAAAGCTAATAGTTATTTCGCCAGATTTTGGGAAAACTTGGAGGTTGGTTTCATATTTGTCAGGGAAACCTCGCGTAATTATAAATGATTCAATGTACTATTATATTAATGCCAGAGAAGATTTGATAGAAATAAATAGAACCTATAACGGAGGAACAACAGGTATCCCATCCAAAATATTTAAAGAAAGTTATAAAAAACCTAAATCAGTTGAATATAAAAATCTTCCTCTGTTTTACGTCGATGAAACTGGAAAAGGTTTTGCAAAAGGTCACCAACCTTGGGACCCACAATTTTTAGCTTTTACGAATGATTCTTGGGATTACCTCGACACAAAAATATTAAAAGAATTTAACCTTGGTTATCGGTCAATTGGTTTCTCGGTTGAACAATTTACATCTAACGTAACAAAGATAGACAACAAATTCTTTTTCACTAAAAGCGAT
>JBKBVP010000420.1:0-1459 GCA_046289495.1 Candidatus Kapaibacteriota bacterium
TGGTTCGACTACGACGCACCGAAATTTACCGACTGGAACTTCTACAATTTGTTTGCCAAGAATTTTTACGCCTAGTTGGTACGTTGTATCTTTGAAAAAATTGTAAAGATAAAAAACAGTATCTTTGGGCATTTTGTTTATTGGCAAGGTTCGAGTGTAATAGAAAGCAGAGACTATGTCGTGTACGTACGACGGAACTTTATACTTTTTCCCTTCAGCTATTGCAAAATTATTTTCTTGGTCGAAAATTGCCTTGAAATCTCTTTTGTAGTTACCTTCGCGTATGTGTTGTTCGAACTCCCAAGGGAAGATGCCTTGCACATCGAGAATCGTGCTGTACCAATCGCGGACTCGATAAATCCACTCCAATGATTTGAGAGAATTAACCTGGAACCGAATATCGTAGCATTCTCGCCCATTTCGATATACTGCCCTTGGAAGAACTTGCAGATAGCCTTCTCCAGCAACAATAAAACCATATCTGACTTTATAATCCAATCGTTCACCAAATCCAAACGCATCATTTTGGTGATATCGAAACTGATTCTTGGTTATAGAGGTATAGTTTAAAACAATAATAAGCAAAATCAACAAAGGTATCTTGAATATGGAAGTTGATATATTCATATCAACCTAACAAAAAAGTCGTAAAATCAATAACATATTGCGGAAAGATTCCAAAAATGACGGTGAGAACTAAACAAATAACCACCGCAACAAATGGTAATCCGAAACGTGGTTTTATTCCCTCTTTAAACTCTTTGAAATACATAGCTAAAATCAATCCAATGTAATAATACATTGAAATAATTGAGGAAATGACAGCAATAATGGTTAACCAAAGAAAGCCAGATTTAATAATAGAAACGAATAGAAGATATTTGCCGAAGAAGCCAGCAAAAGGCGGAATGCCCGCAAGGGATAGCATAAAAACAGACATTGTGCCCGCTAAAAATGGATGTTTTTTAGACAATCCGTGGAAATCATCAATCGAATTAAAATCATTATCTATCGTCTCGGATAAAGAAAGAATTATGAATGCACCAGATTGCATTAATAAATAAGCAAGTGAATAATAAGCTATGGCATTCCAACCATCTGGGTTATTTGCAACAATTCCCATTAGTAAATATCCAGCGTGAGCAACACTCGAGTATGCAAGCATTCTTTTTACGTTCCTCTGAACAAGTGCTATAAAATTTCCAACTAACATCGTTAAAGCGGAAATCAAAGCCAAAATTAATTGGGTATCTTTATAAAATTCTTTTGTTGAATCGAATAAAGAAAATTGGGACAAAACATTTTTGGCGATTAAAAACATTGCTAAGATAGCAGAAGCTTTGCCAGCTGTACTCATAAATGCAGAAATGGTCGTCGGTGCACCTGTGTAAACATCGGGCGCCCATTGGTGGAATGGAAAAGCAGCGACTTTGAAAGAAAGCCCAACAAAAACCAATGC
>JBKBVP010000421.1:0-1452 GCA_046289495.1 Candidatus Kapaibacteriota bacterium
TGCGGGAAGCCTAAAGAGGCAAATTTTATGCTTTGTAGGACCGCCCGGAGTCGGTAAAACATCACTTGCACGCTCCATTGCAAGGGCTTTGGGCAGAAAATTCGTTAGGTTCTCGCTCGGAGGTGTTCGGGACGAAGCGGAAATTCGTGGCCACCGCAGAACGTATGTTGGAGCTATGCCTGGTAAAATAATTCAGGCGATGAAAAAAGCTGGTACAATAAATCCAGTTATTTTATTAGACGAGATCGACAAAATGTCGATGGATTTTCGAGGGGACCCCTCCGCTGCACTGCTGGAGGTTTTGGACCCGGAACAAAACGTCTCCTTTCAGGACCACTACATCGAAGTGGAGTACGACTTGTCGAATGTATTATTTATAACTACTGCCAACGTAAAATACGAAATTCCTCTACCATTACTCGATAGAATGGAAATTATTGAACTTTCAAGTTATCTCGAACCCGAGAAACTGGAAATCGCAAAACGGCATATTGTTCCAAAACTTAAAGAGGAATACGGAGTTCGCTATATTAAGCTCGAAATCACCGGCGATGCAATTGTTAAAATTATAAGAGAATACACTCGGGAGTCTGGTGTACGAAATTTAGAAAGAGAATTATCATCTGTTCTTCGAAAAAAAATTAAAGAAATTATTGAAGAGTTTGAAAAGAAAGAGAGGCTGGACCCAGAAGAGGATTTCAAAAAGGCACTTCGAGAAAATCCTAAATTTCAAAAATACATTAAAAAGAAAAAATTTTTCATTGATGAGAAAGATGTGGAAACTTACCTGAAAGTGCCAAGATACAAATCCAAAAAAGAAGACCTCGAGCCAAAAGTTGGAGTTGCTATGGGCTTAGCTTGGACAAGCGTTGGTGGCGATACAATGCCCATAGAAGTTGCAATAATGCCCGGACAGGAACGCCTAACCCTCACTGGACAATTGGGAGAAGTTATGAAAGAATCTGCAAAAGCGGCACTCTCATTCATTCGTGCCAATTATCAAGAACTTAACATTCCTAAAAATTTCTTTTCGAAGAAAGAAATTCATATTCACGTTCCCGAGGGCGCTATACCAAAGGACGGGCCTTCGGCAGGAATTACTATAGCTATGGCTCTTATTTCCGCCGCAAGCGGTTCTCCAATTCGAGGTGATGTAGCAATGACTGGTGAAATCACACTTCGTGGCAACATACTTCCAATAGGCGGGCTCAATGAAAAATTACTCGCTGCAAAAAGAGTGGGTATAAATAGGGTCATCATTCCAAAAGATAATGAACCAGACCTTTCAGAAGTCAACGAATATGTAAAGAAGGATCTTGAAATTATACCCGTAAAACATTTATCGGAGGCATTAAGATATGTTTTTGTAAGTTGGAATAACAATTTAAATGAAAATGGAAACCCTGAAAAGAACAATTGAGCGATTGAAAAAAGACTTTTCAATTGATGTTT
>JBKBVP010000422.1:0-1445 GCA_046289495.1 Candidatus Kapaibacteriota bacterium
CGAAAAAATAACGAAACTATAAAGAGTTTTTTTTCTTTTGCAAAGAAATTGGGTTTAGAAAACCAAATTTTTTCTGAAGTTTTAAATTCAAATAAAAGGTTTCTTTGGATTAAAAGAGGTTTGGTTGATTACCCAAAAGAGTTAGATACATTTTCCTTCCCTGGTTTAATTTCTTTGACTGAACCAAAAAGGTTTTATCTCTACGGTAGTTCAGTTTCCAACTTAATTGGTTTAACGAATCTGGACAACGTTGGTATTGCTGGGATTGAATATTTTTTGGATTCGATTTTAAAAGGTACAGACGGATTTTCCTACTTTTTAAAAGATGCTCTTGGGCGCTTGGTTCCAGATATAGAACTCCCCTCTGAACCTGCTATCGATGGTCGCTCAATTCGACTGACCATTGATATCAACTTGCAAAGGTTGGTGTCCTACTTTTTAAAAATGGGCGTCCAAGAAACTGCAGCCAAAGGCGGGTGTATCATTGCATTGAACCCAAAAACCGGAGAGATACTTGCCATGGCTAATTTTCCAAACTTCGACCCGGCTAATACTGCACAATTGAGCAATGAGAATTTAATCAATTACGCTGTTAATTTTGCTTTCGAGCCAGGCTCGACACTAAAACCAATAATTGCAGCCATTGGGCTGGAAAGTAATATTATTTCTGAGAGTCAATTATTTAATGGTTACAACGGAAAATTTACGCTTGGCAATGTTAGTATCACCGACGAACATCCCTTTTCAATGTTGACACTAAAAGATGCATTAACTTTTTCAAGCAATATAGTTTTTGCCCAAATTGCAGCTTTAATTCCAAATGAAATTTTGGAGCAAGGATTGAAAAAGCTTGGCTTTGGTTGTAAAACTGGAATTCCTTTCCCAGGAGAGTTAAAAGGTTACATCACAAGAGAGGACTCTCTTAGCCTTGTCCAACGAATGTTTATTGGATATGGCTATGGTATATATGCGACTCCGCTCCAAGTAGCAATGGCATATTGTGCAATTGCAAACTCTGGACTGTTGCCGAAAGCAAAGCTTCTTTTCAAGGATTTGGAAACTTCGCCAATAGATACCGTATTCCAAAAGGAAACTACCGATATATTGAAAAACTACTTGGTAGATGTTGTCAACATTGGTACTGCAGTAGGGACAAAAGTCGATGGCATAACAATCGCTGGTAAAACTGGTACATCCCAAAAATTCGAGCAAGGTAAATACTCCAAGACTTTATACACAAATACTTTCGTCGGGTTTCTCCCAGCAGAAAATCCTAAATTTTTGATGCTTATACTTCTTGATGAACCAAAAAACTCTATTTATGCAAGCAATACTGTAGTCCCACTTTTTCGAAAAATTGTTCTTGCTATTACAAACTCAAAGTTATCCTCTTACATTTACTCAATATTTAGATATTTTCAAAGGACTAATGGAGGGAGTTCAGC
>JBKBVP010000423.1:0-1442 GCA_046289495.1 Candidatus Kapaibacteriota bacterium
GGGTATGGGCGAGGTAGGTTTTCCATCGGTTATTCCTGCCTTGTGCAATGCAATTTACAATGCTATCGGTTTAAGAATTCGCAAGTTGCCAATTGGTAAAACCCCACTTTTAAAAAGTGAAGATAATAAAAATGATTTCGAAAAATTTCGGTTCAACTCCTATCCTAATCCTTTTGTCTCAGAAGTTCTTGTAGAGGTAATTTTAAATGATCTAAACAAACCAAATTTGCAATTAATAATTTATGATTTTTTGGGAAAGGAAGTACTCAAACCTAAACTGAATAACATAGGAAACAAATTTTACTCCGAGCTAAACTTCGAGAATTATCCACCTGGAGTTTATTATGCTGTTGTTTGTTTCGACAATAAAAGACGCTCCTTCCCCTTAATCAAAACAATTTGATAGACTGCTGTATGCCTCGATAAAATATATTTCAGTGAGTTAAATTAAAATTCATTAGTAGCAAACCTTTGTTTATATTGTTAATTTTTATTAATTTGCAACTCTTTAAAATTATGTTTAACAAATATAATACAAAAACGGAGGTAACTTAATGACTGACAGTGTAATTAGTCAAGTAGATAATTTAAAAATTGAAGAGAGTACAGGTTTCGAAGCCTCGATGAAAACACCCGGAAAATTCGTTGCTTCTTCGGATTTGCTTGACCTAACTTTCAATAGCTTGGAAGTTGACGAGGAAACCTTTGCTGAAATGATAACCAAGAATTTCAAGGAGATTAAAGAAGGCCAACTTGTTCGTGGTAGGATTGTTGATATTACCAAAGACGAGGTCTTTGTTGATGTTGGCTTTAAAAGCGTGGGTGTAATTCCACGGAGCGAGCTTCTTAATTCAGAGACATTAAGTATCGGAGAACAAATTGATGTATTTGTCGAGGCATTGGAAGATAGTCAAGGTAGGGTGCTATTGTCGAGGAAGAGAGCCGATTTTATGCGAATTTGGCAAGAAATCAATAGAATATATGAAAATCAGGAAGTTGTACCCGTTCGGATTTTGCGCAGGATAAAAGGAGGTATGGTTGTTGACTTGTTGGGCGTGGAAGCTTTTCTCCCTGGCTCTCAGATTGATATCCGTCCAGTTCGTGATTTTGATTTTTGGGTCGGCAAAACTTTGGATGTTAAAATTGTCAAGGTAAACCATCCGAATGAGAACGTTGTTGTCAGTCATAAAGTTATACTTGAAGAACAACTTAAAGACCAGCGTGAGGCTCTGCTATCAAAATTGGAAAAAGGTTTGGTGCTCGAGGGTGTTGTCAAAGCCATTGCCGATTTTGGAGTATTTGTCGATTTAGGTGGTGTAGATGGTTTAGTTCACATCACGGATCTCTCCTGGGGAAGAGTGACACATCCGAGCGAGGTAGTGCAATTGGACCAGAAAGTCAAAGTTGTAGTTTTGGATTTCGATCCAGATAAAAAGAGAATT
>JBKBVP010000424.1:0-1433 GCA_046289495.1 Candidatus Kapaibacteriota bacterium
GAAATTTCTACTTTTGCTCTGGAACGTGCTATTAATATTTTGAAAGAATATAATAAGTACATCACTGAATATCAAGTTGAAAAAGTTCTATGTGTTGGGACCTCTGCTATCAGAGAGGCTAAAAATTCCAGTTTTGTCATAAGAAAGATCGAGGAGGAAGTTGGTATCTCTGTAATGCCCATTGATGGTGAATTCGAGGCTTTTTTGAGTTTTATTGGCACAGTCCAGGATGATAGTTATTCTATTGTCATTGATATTGGAGGCGGTAGTACAGAATTGATTGCTGGAGAAAACGGTAAAATTTCATTTCGAAAATCTTTTAGCTTTGGTGTCGTAAAGTTAACTGAAATTTACGCTAAAAAACATCCCCCAGATGAAAAAGCAATTAATGAAATAGAAGATTTTCTTAATCAAAATTTCCATAAAATTAACCGAGACATTGTAAAAGGTAAAATTTATGCTGTGGCTGGTACACCAACAACAATTGCGGCAGTTGTACAAAATTTGAAGGCATACGATAGTACAAAAGTGGACAATTATGTTCTTACTCTTGACAAAATTAAACAAGCAAAAGATTTGTTCCTTTCTATGAGTATTGAAGAGATTGTAAGTCGACTTTATGTTCCTCCATTGCGTGCCGATGTAATTACAATTGGAACAATTATTCTCGAGATATTTTGCGAATATTTTAAAATCGACTCTGTTATTGTTAGTGACAAAGGTTTAAGATACGGCATTGCAAAATATTTTACATCAAAATAAAATACACAATATCCACATTTTATTTTTGACCTCTAAAACCTTCTGTGTAAATAAAAGAAAATTTCTAATCTGAAAAAAATTCGGTTTATTGGTTAAATTTTAACTTTTTAAAGTTTCGTGTCAAACTAAGCCTTTAGCCATCAAGGAGCAAATGCACGAGACATTTATCATGTCTTCTACACTGCAACCTCGGGATAAGTCGCAGTAGGGCTTGCTTAGCCCTTGAATAATTGGTCCAATAGCCAAGGCACCAGCAAGTCTCTCGGTCAGTTTGTATCCAATGTTACCGGCGTCGAGGTCTGGGAAAATAAGAACATTTGCTTTTCCAGCGACTGGAGACTCTTTGCATTTTCTTTCACCGACAGATGGTACCAGTGCTGCGTCGGCTTGAAGCTCGCCATCAATCATCAAATCGGGGGCTTTCTGCTTGGCAATCTTTGTTGCTTGAATTACTTTATCAACGTGTGGATGTCTGGCACTTCCTTTTGTAGAAAAAGACAACATTGCCACATAAGGTGTAAGCCCTGTGACAGCTCGAAAATTATTAGCAGAAGTGATAGCTATGTCTGCCAACTGTTCTGCAGTTGGGTCTGGATTAACGGCACAATCAGCAAAGCACAATAACTTGTCGTGTAGTACCATAATGAAGTAGCTACTGACAATTGAAATTC
>JBKBVP010000425.1:0-1429 GCA_046289495.1 Candidatus Kapaibacteriota bacterium
TTGCAGAAATAGAAATTTCTTTAATTTTATTGATGTTGTTTGCAATTGAATCCAATGTTTCGGAAGTATGTTGAATGAAATTTATTGAATACTCAATATTCTTTTTGTACTGTTGTTGCATTTGAATCTGGTGTTCGAAACGTTTTTTTTCTACGAGAAGATTCGGAGTATCGGAAATATCGACGATTTGCTTGCCAGTGGCAAGTCGCAATTCATTTAAATACTTCCTACCTTGTAACTCTTGAATGGATTGCTCAATGGGTCTATATTTTGAAAACTGTGTAATCCGCATTGTACTACCTGCCTAAATTCACCAACGTCGCAAGGATATCATTAGTTGTAGAGACTATTCTACTTGCAGCTTCGAAAGCCTTCTGAAATTTCACTAAATTTATCGCTTCTTCATCAAGATTAACACCAATTATGGAGTCTCTTTGATTTAAAAGTTGTTGGTTTGCTGTTTTGGAGACAGAATACAAGGAGGATATCTGGTCCGCGAGGCTTGCAATTTGTCCTATAAGATTTGTCAAATAGTTATCCGGAGTTTGTGAATCGAGGAAAGAGGAATCATACGCCAAGGCGGCAATTTGCCTTGCAATTTCCGAGTTACCAACTTCTCCGCTCATCGAGGAAATTGGCAAATTCCTTGGGTCTGAAATTATGTCGTTGTTCACATTTGTCGTTGCAATTGAGATCGTTCCGGTGGAAACAAACAGCCTCCTTCCCGGTGGCAAGGGTACATTATCATTAAGTCCAAATCCAACTTCTGTTAATGAATTAACTCTTGATACGAGCGTAGAAAAATAATTTTCTAAAGCAGTAGCAACAGAGAATTTGCCAGAACTATCTTTATCGTCGAGCGTTGAATTATAATGTTCAATTAGACTAAAGATTTTTCCATTTTGCAAGTTCAGTGTTGCTAATTCTTTGCCCGAAGTATCAGTTTTTAATATGGAAAGAGTCCTTTCTTGGGTTGTAGGGTTGATTGATTCCTTTAATTTAAGTTGGTAATAATTTGAACCAGTAACAAGGTTAATACCATTTGCAAAGACATTAATTGTGTCGAAATCGCCTTTTGTAACATTTACATCGAGCAGTTTACTCAATTCTTCAACTTTCGTTGCTCTTTGGTCGATCAATGTTTGATTATCTCCTTCTATCCGCCCCTTTGTAGAAGCAATTCTATAATTTAGTTCTGCGATTTCTTTAATTAATTTATTTGCTTCTTTAATGCTCTGGCTGGCATCGAGAAAGACTTGTTGTCTCGACTGTTGGATTTCTGCTGCAATTTCTTTGAAGCGGGACACCAAAGTCTGCGCAAGATGAACTGTTCGTTGTCGCAATGAGACATCGGTTGGTTTGTACGACAAGTCTTCGAAGGAACTAAGAAAATCTGTTACAATCGAGTTTAAAGTATTTTCGCCTGGCT
>JBKBVP010000426.1:0-1425 GCA_046289495.1 Candidatus Kapaibacteriota bacterium
TGGCTTGATTTCCTTTGGCCGTGTGGCTTATAAGCGATGCGATTTTACAAGCGATAAACAAGAACTCCTGGATTCGCTCAATAGAACCGTGATTGGTGGTGGTACGCTCTACGACCCTCCCTTCCTGGATAGAGAAAATGGAGCTATTACAATGTTTTTGAATGGTTCTCCAGACCCACAGCGAAGGCGTATAATTGTTTTTCTTACAGATGGAGAGCCGAATGACCCACCGAAACCCGACTCCATTGTAAGAGAACTTCAGAAAATTAATGCTCAGGTATACGCAATTACTCTTGGGATGCCAATGCATAAGTCCCTTGATGAGATATCCTCCAAAACTGGTGGTAGGGCTTATAAAGTAGAGACCAAGGAAGAGCTAGAGAACATCTATCGGTTCATAGCTTTGGATATTCAAAATAAACAACTTTGTCAGTTGACTTGGATTACCGACTATGGTTGCGACCCGTTGGATTTAGTTAGGAATGTTAAAATTATTTTCAAACGTCAAGGTGTAACAATCCAAAGAGACTACGTAGCTCCAAATTCGAGTATTGCCAAGCTTCCAATAGACCAGTCGATATTTGATTTCCTCGACCCAAACCCAAACCAATTTAACGATGTCGACATTACAATTGCTTCTCCGGTAACTGATTATTTTGTAAATGATATCAAAATTATACCCTTTACATATTATCAAGTTGTAAACTGGGATGTTGGGGGTAGCGGTGGTGCGCCACCATTTGTGATTCCTGCTGGCGAATTTCGAACAATCAGAGTTCGATTCACTCAAGCAGCTGTGCGTTCTTACAGAGAAGCTACAATGTACATAGATGCAAAGCCTTGCCCTGCTCAAGTAAAACTTATTGGTGGTATCTCTCAAGTTAGAATTATTACTCCGAATGGAGGCGAAATCTTTTCAATATGTGATACAATTAATGTAATTTGGAGCGGTGTCGAAAACAATAAACCTGTTAATCTATTTTACAGCTTGGATGGTGGCTCCTCATGGCGACCTATTGCATCAAACGTTACAGGACTCTCTTATAAATGGGTTCCTCCTTTGGGTAGTGTTGGTGGAAATAGAATGAAAATCAAAGCAACTGTTGCTCCAGTCTCCTCCTATGTCTGGGTAAAGGGAATTGGAGGTCCCGAAGATGACTTTGGTCGCAGTATTGCTGTCACAGAAGATAATGCCTACGTCTACGTTACTGGTTCATTTTCCGGGACGATTGAGTTTGAAGGTAATAAAAAACTTACGAGTGTGGGTGGGCTTGATATTTTTGTTGCTAAATACGACCGTGATGGCAATTTAATCTGGGCACAATCTGCCGGTGGTTATGGCACAGACACGGCAGCTGGAATATGTGTCGATAAAATGGGTAATGCTTATGTAGTTGGTACTTGTATGCAAACCGCTGTGTTCGG
>JBKBVP010000427.1:0-1409 GCA_046289495.1 Candidatus Kapaibacteriota bacterium
GGTCTATGGCAAAAACAAGTAATTGACTTTTTTTCAAAATAGGATAAAGTTTACTTAGCTCATCTTCACATTTACAACCACTATTAGGATCGAACCAAATATCTTCTGTGCAAGCCATACAATCGAGAACTTTCATAGAGGAAAGATTTATTCTATGAACAGGATGGTTGCATTTGCTAATACCCTCGATAAAATTTTCAAGTAATGAATTTGTAAGTAAAGGTGTGCTGTTCAAGAAATTGAATATAACCGCTTCCATAGGTATCCGAAAAACTTCAAAAAATCTAAACGAAATGCAAAAAAATTTATTTAAATTTATTTCATAGTAATATATCATTTTACAGAATCTATAACTACGTTGAAACAATGATTAAAGAGATTGATTTTAAAATCATCCCAGGTTTGTCACGATTCTTCCTGGATTTTCTAAGTAAAAAAGGGTTCATTTGTGAACGATTTCTTTACTTCGACGAACTTCTTGAAAATGAAGAAATTGTCGAGCGAAAATTAAAATCTTATATAAACAGAGATGAAATGATAAAGTTAGTAAAGGTAAGCAGCTCCAATCTTGATTTATCCGAAAATCAAAAGCTAAATCTTGAACTTCTGTCGAAAGATAATACATTGGTGGTTGTAACTTCAATAAATCCTTTTTTCCTCGGTGGCCCTCTTTCAGTTTTGTACAAAACACTTACATCAATTTTCATAGCAAAGAAACTCTCCACAAGATTTCCAAACTACAACTTCGTTCCAATAATTTGGATAGAAGACAATGACCACAACTGCACAAGGTCGTTTCAAATCAATTTGCTTAACAAGAATTATGAACTTGTTAGTATTCCAGTTGATAATAAAATGTTTTCTCTTTGGAGGAATTCTATTTCAGATTTTCGTATTCCAAAAACATTGATAAATTTTCTTGAAATACATATTCACACTAATGAATATGTTGAGAAAAATTCCGAAACCTCAACTTTTTTCATAAATTTATACAAGAGTGAAACCTCGTTGACAAAAACATTCGTACAAATCCTACATTACTTGCTTAAAAATTACGGATTACTATTCCTTGTCTCATCGGTATGTCGAGTTCACAATTCATTTGCCAAAATACTTATTAAGGAAATCGAAACTCCTGGAGCAAGTTCTAAGATTATCGAAAAGGCAAACAAACTTTTAGGGTCGAGGGGTATCCAGATAAAATCAAAAAACTCATTCTTGAATATATTCTACCACACAAAGGATAGAAGGGTCCGGCTTGATTTGAATCTCATTAGAGAAATACTTTGTTTGGATGGGATTGAAATCGAGAGAAAAGAAATTGTGGATTTTTTCGAAAAAAATAGCAATAAGTTCAGTCCAAATGTTCTTCTAAGACCAATTTGCCAAGATTTTATCCTTCCGACAAT
>JBKBVP010000428.1:0-1399 GCA_046289495.1 Candidatus Kapaibacteriota bacterium
ACGTGAAATACCCCAGCAGTAAAAGCACCTACTCCCAGGGCAGCAAACATAAATCCAAGCTGACTGACAGTCGAATAGGCAAGAACTTTTTTTATGTCGTTTTGTACAATGCCAATTGTAGCGGCAAAGAAAGCAGTCAAAGTGCCTATAATTGCTACTACAATCAATGTGTTTGGAGCCAGAGCAAAAAGTGTAGCATTACGAGCAATAAGGAAAATACCAGAGGTTACCATCGTAGCAGCATGAATTAGGGCACTTACTGGTGTTGGGCCAGCCATTGCATCTGGTAGCCAAACTGCCAGGGGTATCTGAGCAGATTTGCCAGTGCACCCAAGGAATAAAAGCAATGTAATGGTCGTAATCAAAGCAGAGTTGTATAATGTGCCATAGGCATTTGATAGAAGCTCATTAATTTGAGAATAATTTAGAGTTTGAAAATTAACAAACAGCAGGAACATCGCAAGTAGGAAACCAAAATCCCCAATTCTATTCACAATGAATGCTTTATTTGCAGCATCGCCAGTCCATTGTATCCGAACACCTTCGAACTTTCTATCGTACCAAAAACCTATTAACAAATAAGAACATAAGCCGACACCTTCCCAACCTAAAAAAGTAACCAAAAAGCTACTTGCCAGGACTAAATTAAGCATCATAAATAAAAATAGGTTCATATAAGCAAAAAAGCGATAGAAACTTCTATCGCCGTGCATATATCCAACCGAATAGATATGTATCAAGAACCCTACCCCAGTGACAATTAAAGAAAAAGTAATTGAAAGTTGGTCTACTTGGTATGCCCAATTGATATTTAATTCACCAGTAGAAATCCAGGGAAATAAAGTAACGACAACAGGGTCTTCATATCCTTTTGAAATCCAATCGAAGAAAATAAAACAAGAAATCAAGAAAGATAGAAAAACAGACACATTACCTATCAAACCTATTGTCGATTCTTTTCTAATAAATTTTCCAAATAAGCCTAAAACAAAAAATACAACAAAAGGTAATATAGGAACAAGGTAAATATACGAAATCATCTTTCAAAACTAAATTTTAATTAAAATAAATTGTAAAATTAAAAAGACCGTTGTATTTGACAAAGGAAAAAATGTTTTGTATTTTCTAATTTTTTTCATAATTTTGTTTTCTTTGAATAAACACAGTCGCGAACATGGCTAAGCAAATGTCTTTTATGGACAAAGTAAAAAAGAAAACAAAAACCGAGGTCGGTTACAACGTCAAAGTCATTAAAGGGTATCGAACACCGGAGGGCAATTTAAGATTTTTTCACAAGTTCGTTCGCGTTGATGATTTAAATGAACTCTCTAAAGTTGATATTTCAAAGTAATTGGGATTAGTAATATGAAAAAGGGTATCCATCCATATTATCATACTG
>JBKBVP010000040.1:0-8471 GCA_046289495.1 Candidatus Kapaibacteriota bacterium
AAGTTAGCAAATCTAATAGTGTTGATTTCTTTATTCCTTAGTAAGTCTATCTCTGTGAGGTAACCATCTTTCGATGCAGTTATTATCTTTCTTCCATCAGAACTAAAAGCTACCTTCTGTGGTTGATTGGATTTTGTCGAGACAGATGTTTCCGATGGAGGAGAAAATTCTTGGCTAATTTTAATAAAGACCGAGTCGCTTTCTAAATTTGGTACAGACCAAAGGAAGCTTGAACCAACAGTTTTTGCTATTTCAATCCAATTTTTCCCTTTGTTGATAGTGAACTCCAGAAGAAAAGGAGCGTCCGATTTGCCCCCAATCCATTGTAATCGATAATCTTGACAAGGGTACAAAATCTCGTTTGCAACGGGTTTGAGAATTTGAACGGATGGTCGCTTTGGTATATTAAATTTATTTGCAACGAGCGCAATGTGGCTCTGTCGGCCATCATCGTATGAAACAGTTAAGTATTCCCTTTTGTAATTATTATCTTCGGGGATATAAAGAACCTCGATAGAATATAATAGTGGCGAAATTAAATTTACTGGTGGAGGATTTGTGTTAACAGTTGTACCTAACCACAAGTATTTGAATTCTTTGGATGTTGTACCAACCCAATCCAAACGGGTTGGGTAGTAAGTAGAATTACCAAATTTTTCTACAGCGGATACTATGTTAACTCTTTGATTAGTGTAGCTTCCAACAGGAACATACCCAAAACGAATTTCTTTTAGCAAGTTTCTGTCATTATCTACAAACTTAACATAAGAAGTAGGTCTTTCGTATCGAGGATGAGGGACAATGGAATTTGGGGAAGAAAAGGCAGTTTCTTCACCTGCAGTAATAAAGAATTTTATTAAACCACCAGTCGGGGCAGTCGACATCCAACTTAGAACTTGAAACCCATCGCTATCGGGTTCGGACAAATAACTCGGTAGGATTGGGTAGATGTCCTCAAGGATTAATACTTGCGACGCATCCAACGAGATTGGAACATTGTCTTTCGTAGCTTTAATTTTTAATGAAAGGTTGGGATAATTTGAATAGTTTAAACTTTCTCCAAATTGTAAATTTACTTTGCCGAAAGAAAGATGTACAACCAAAACCCAAAGAAGCGAACTTAAAAAATATTTTTTCATAAGATTAAAGTAAATGAATAACAGTGACAAAATAGTTATGCAAAAAGTTACATCGACAATTCGAATTTGACTACGATTCCCATTGCTTCTTCAAATAGTAATTTGCGTCGTTCTGCGCCCCAAAGTTCAACATCCGGTAGTTCATTAGCATCATTTGGGATAAGACTTATAATCAAAATTCCATTAGTAAAAGTTATGTCTATATCTTTTACAGCTTGAATTTGTCTTCTGTCGATACCTTCCGCTATTCTTAGAATTCCAGCAAGTTTCCTTACAATTTCTTTTTTGTCGTCGGGAAGTTTTTGAAAATTTTCGTGCTTTTTCTTAGGGTGACTTTTTCTGTGGTAGCGTGCAATGTTTGCTATAATCTCGGCTTCGTCATTTGTAAATCCAGGCATAATGCAATGACTTATTATGTAATAACTATGCTTATGGTGCTGTTCTACGGAAATCAAATAGCCGACGTCGTGAAGGATAGCAGCAGCTTCGAGCCACTCTCTTTCTCTCCAACCGAGTTTGTGTAAAGGTTGAGTTGCGTCGAATATTTTTAACGCAATGTTGCGTATGTGTGTGCTATGCTTTAAGTTTACACCGTACTGATTTGCAATCGAGTATATCGTCGATTCTCGTAATCTACCAAGATGCTTGAGTATTTCGATTTCTTTCCTTTTCTCTAATGTATCGTAAACAATACCCTCTCTTAGTCCATATGTTGAAATATGTAATTTATCTACATTGATATTCTCTAATGCATATTCCAAAATCAATGCCCCGCCAACTATGATGTCGGCTCTGTTTGGGTCCATCCCTGGAATTTGTTTACGTTCTTTAAGCGATTTTGTACTAATTATTTTGTTTATTGTCCTAAGAATTTCTTTTTTTTCTAATGTAGAGCCATTTAATATATCTGGTACAGGTCTGTCGTTCGTTTGAAGAGTTATTACTGCAATGTTGAGAATTGTGCCAGCAGTGCCAACGAGTGTTTCATATCCTATTTGATTTATCTTGCTGAAAATTGGTGCCCAGACACCGCGAATATATTTACGGCATTGTTGGATTTTTTCATCATCAATATCATTCAACAAATCGAAACGAATGGACAATCTGATGGCTCCCAACTTTTCGCTATGTACGTATAGAGTATTTCCTTCTTTTCCGATAATTGTTTCTGTGCTGCCGCCTCCAATGTCTATGACGAGAGCCTTTTGATTTACAATTGGCATAGAGTGAAGTGCACCAAGATAAATCAACCTACCTTCTTCTATGCCGGATACAATTTCAATATCAATTTCTGTCTCTTTTTTCACAAGATCAATAAATTCCGAGGAGTTTAAAGCTTCGCGGACAGCGCTTGTTGCAACCGCTCTGATTTCTGCTCCTTTGCTTTTGGCTATGTCGGAGAAGCGCTTTAGCGTATGCACTCCACGTTCTATTGCTTCTTGCGAAAGATATTTTATATCGCCACCGCTGGCACCAAGCCGCACCACCTCTTTCTCTCGCAAAATCGTTTGCAGCCTGCCTCGGCTATCCACACTCGCAAGAATTAAATGAAATGAATTGGTGCCTACATCTATTGCAGCAATTAAAGGAGCTTTTTCAGTTTCGCTCATTATTGTTTCTTCCTTCTTGTTTTGATTCGCCTTTGAGAACTATTATCTTGTCGTCTTGATACATTACTTCTTGTTCCGATTTTATAATCCTCTTTGGTTTTGATGATAGTATCGAAAAAGTCTTCAATATTTTTGTAAAAATCACATTTACAATTACTAAAATAAACAATACGATAAGCAGAATTAGAACTAAATATCTTAGCATAGAAGTAAATTTTTGAAAACTTCGATAGCTTGGTTGTAACTAATTTTTCGACCCAGAATTTCTTCCATAGAAATGCTATGGTTTTTAATAAAATTACGCAAAAGCTCTCTTGAATTTTCATCCTTCAGATTTGCAACTTCAGCAATAAGCTCGTAGCCAGTTCCTAAGAGCACCGAACCGTGTTGGAGTACAGTATTGCCAATTATTCTTTGTGCGCTACCAACAATTTTCTTCCCTTTCCATTCAATTTCATATCGTGCTGAACTGGCAAAGCACGAAATCGAAACTGCTTCCCTTTTATAAAATTCGTTGAAATTAGGCTGTGATTTTTCAAACTCCAAATCCTTTGCTCCGAGCTGTCTCAGTCCTTGGACCAGAAAGAAATGTATCTCCCGGTAGATATCTTTAGCAGTGATGTTTTGTGAAATTGGTCCAACAAAGCAATATGTAAGCTCGTTTGCGTGCAGTACAGCTCTACCCCCCGTAGGTCTTTTTACTAAATCGAACCCGTACTTTTTTAAACTCTCTCGGTCGAAATCCGTCTCTTTTTGATTTGCACCAAGCGATATTGCCCAAGGATTCCATGCATAAAATCTAAGCATAGGTAGGGACTTTCCCTCCTCGTGTAGAATTGCTCTTTGATAATCGAATTGCATATTATATGTACCAGTTTGTGCTCCGTCGAAAATTACCTCGACATCGTAATTGATTAATTCGCTAATCCTCTTGCCCGATATTTTCATATCCGTAACTTAAAAAAGTATTTGACGAAGCTTTAAATTAAATAATTTTTATACCCAATACGATGTACCTACATTTATTAATTTTTCGATTTGATGCAGTATTTTGTTTTTTAGTTCGTTTAAAATTTTTTGTTTGATACTTATAGAAGGTCCGAGAAAGTGAAGTCCGTACTCATTATCTTGCTTTTAAACACTATGCTTTGTTTTTCTTTCCAGGCGGCGATAGATACAGTTTTTTGGTTCTACCCCGGAAAAGGACAGAATTTTGGTCAAGATAGTACTTACTTTCCGATGAATATTTTTAATCTGCCCGATACAAATGCAAGCGAAAGTATTCCCTCTGCCAATCCGAAAAATATATGCTCGATTGGCTTGGGTGGGGAGATTTGTGTTGGCTTTAGGAATTACTATGTCTACGATGGCGAAGGCGAGGACTTCACCATTTTCGAAAATGCATTCATCAACCCAATTACCAAGAAAGTTTTTGCCGAGCCTGCAGTAGTCTCTGTTAGCGAGGATGGGGTAAACTTCTCTGAATTTCCTTGGGATTACTACACTCTCGATGGCTGTGCTGGAACCAAACCAACTAATGGAAAAGCCAACCCATTCGACCCCAAGGCAAGTGGTGGCAATAGTTACGACCTTGCTGTTTTAGGCTTGAAAAAAATTCGTTTCATAAAAATCAAGGATATTTGTGACACAATTTTGAAAAATCCAAATCATCCATATTACGACCCAATTATCTCTGGATTCGACCTTGATTGTGTTGTAGGTTTGAACCTAACTCCTGTTTCAGACTTTTCCGCCCTTCCCCTCGAAAATAACTTTTGGATAAAAAATTATAAAACGTTTTTAGTAATCAATAGCAAAAGAGAAACATTTTTGGAAATCTATGATGCTCGTGGTAAACTTCTGCTCTCCGATGAAATAAACTCAGACAATTACCAAGTAGACTTGAACCATTTCTCCGGAAATATTTTCTTTGGTTTAATTAAGTCGCACAACTTAAATGCAAAATTTACCTGTTTTAAAATTTTAAAACTAAATGATGAATTACTCATTGATTAAAGTAATCTATGTCCTTTGCTCAATATTCTTATTTGCCTGCTCCGGGGAAAGAAACTCGTCCCCGTATAATTTATTTGGAAATAGCAGTAGGACATCTTCCTACGAGAAATTAGGAAGGTTCTGGACTGGTATCGCCTCGCTTGAAAAAGCACCTTGCAGCGACACAAGTGGATTTATTTCCTTTCCCCTTGCACTTTCGGACAACAAGTTCGTTACCTCGACATCAAATGGGGTGGTCGTTTGTTTTAAGCATTCAAACTTGCTTTGGGAATATTACCTTACGGCAAACGAGTATTTAGTTTCGAGTATCTGTGCTTCTCCAAGTGAAGAACTTATATTCATAACAAATCAGAAAATAATTTACTCTTTAGATAATAATGGTAAACTTCGTTGGAAGATTGTTCTGGACGATTCCTCCACTTTTTTTACACATTTGCTGGCAACTAAAACCGGGGTCTATTTTGTTTCGCAAAATAAAATCTTGTATAAGTTGAGCTATGCTGGAAAGATTTTGTGGCAAATGCAACTTCCGATATCATCTACAAATTATTTTGCTGCTGTAGGTGAGGATAAATTGGTTGTTAATCTCACAAATGATAAGTTGGGAGAAACCGACACAGTAATTTTGATTGATGGAAATGGTTCGATTATCTGGAAGCGTTATTTTCCTGGACTGCGTCTTGTCCGCTCTCCTATTGCCTGGAACGAAAATATTTTTGTCTATGGCTATTACGAAGAAAAGAGAGAAGTGATAGGCAAACTTATCTCTCTGGACTACAATGGAAGAAATTTGTGGTCGAAAGAATTTGGGATAATTCCACGTTTTTTGTCAATTTCCAATAATGGGGAATTGTTTTTGATACTTTACAACACTGGATTGGGCGAAAATGTTTCAACAATATACAAACTGGATATTTTTGGCAACATAATTTCTCGGCAACACATAAGTTCTACTTTTTACACTCCGCTTTTCATAAGCAAGGAGATTCTCGGTGCTGTTGGTTACACTCGTGGCAATCCCGTTATGCTCTTCTTTGATTTTGACCTTAATCTATGGAAAAGCATTGATCTAAGCAAATATCCTTCGATTTTAAATATTCCAGCTTTTTTAGAGGATTGTACAATGTATTTTGTTGCAGCCAGCAAAAACTTCCTTGTTAGAATCGACGAGAACCCGATTATCAAGCTACTCCCTTGGTAATTTATCTTTGTTCCATTGGAAAATGAAACTTTTTGCCCTTTTTTTCGTTTTTATCACTTCGAATTTTTCTACACGTAAAATAATATGTTTAGGGTATTCGTATTATTGGCAATTCTGTTTTGGAACGTAGTTCAGATACTATCAAATGAATTGAGTGCGATTGGCGAAAATGCCTCGATTAGTGGTTTTGTTTACGATGCAAGCACAAAAGAAATTCTCGTGGGTGCCACTGTTTTTCTTGAAAATACAAAATTTGGTGCATTAACCAACAAAAATGGCTTCTTTTCTTTAAGCAACGTTCCACCGGGAAGATATAAGCTTGTTATTTCTTTTGTTGGGTACGAAAAATTAATTGATACGATACAGTTGATAAAATATGAAAAAAGAAGAAAAAATTTCTACTTGAACCCCCAAGATTTAACAACGGAAGAGATTAGTATTGTTGCCGAGAAAGAAATCGAACGAAGGGAAATTACAGTTAGCAAAGTTTCTGTCCCAGTCCAACAAATATCGAAGCTTAGAATTGGTGGTGAATCGGATTTGTTTCGCTCTTTGCAATACCTACCCGGTATTCTAACTTCTTCGCAAATTTCCTCGGGGCTGTTTGTTCGGGGTGGTTCGCCAGACCAAAATCTTGTGCTCTTGGATAATATGATAGTTTACAATCCCTCGCATTTGTTTGGATTTATTTCCACATTCAACACCGAAGCAATTAAAGACGTAGAGCTTATTAAAGGAGGTTTTCCAGCTGAGTATGGTGGAAGAATTTCTTCTGTTCTTAGTGTTACTCAAAAAGAAGGGAATCGTAAAAAAATCACGGGTGGAGCAGGGATCGGTGTAATATCCTCGAAGGCAATGCTCGAAGGACCTTTGCTCGATGGTTCTTGGTTCATTGCCGCAAGAAGGACTTATATTGATTTGATAAAAGGACTAATTCCAGTAGACCCCAACGTACCTTTGCCAGATTTTTGGTTCTACGACATTAATGCAAAATTGACCCAGGAATTCAGTAGAAACAGTAAACTAAATCTCGGTGGGTTTCAAAGTCAGGATTTATTTGGTTACAACGGTTTTGGCATAGATTTTAACATACAAATAAAAAACCAAGCTGGCTACGTAAAATTTATTCACATATTTAATGATAATGTTTTCACTTCTACTTCAATTAGTTTGAATTTTTACAAAAACTCTTTTGTAGGGAAAACTGGTGATTATGTGTATAAAATTGAAAACTCAATTAGAGATTTGAATTTCAAAACAAACATCGATTGGTTTGCAACCGAAAATTTAACACTTAAATTTGGGTATGAGCTTTCCAAATTTAAATTCTCTTACATACAGAACTTTGCTGGGACCGAGACAGACACCTCCCAAAACTCTGGAGTAACACCAGCTGGCATTTTGAACATCACAGTTTCCGACTGGAACCACAGTCCATACGCGCAGGCAAACTATAATCTCTCCGACCTCGTTGGAATTCAGGTTGGTGCACGATTGAACTATTGGACGCTAAGTAAAAGTTTGACATTCGACCCGAGAGTTACATTGAAGTACAACTTTGCGAGCAATATCATTGCAAAATTTGCCTGGGGATTGTATCACCAAAATATCAGGCTTGCCACTCAACCAGACTTCTCCTTTTTCGATACTTGGCTTCCCACCGATACAACCGTACCACCAATTAACTCTCAACATTTTATCGTTTCTTTGGAAACAGAACCAATTAATGGTATAGACCTACTTTTCGATGTCTACTATAAAACACTGAAAAACATCACTGAATTGAACGTAAACGTCATTACTGCGAACAACTCACGAGATGTTTTCTTCGTCGGCAATGGTCGTTCCTACGGAGCAGAAATTTTCTTGCAAAAAAAATACGGAAAATTCGCCGGTTGGGTCGGTTATGCTTTGGGCTTTATTTATGCAAAGTTCGATTCCTTAAATTACGGAAAAGAGTTTCGTCCTAAATACGACAGACGCCACGATTTTAAAATTGTTCTGCAATATTTGCTGAATAAAAATTGGGAGTTTTCCGCCACTTTTACTTTTCAATCGGGACAGTCCTATACTGGTGTCACTTCCTATTTGATTTCTCGTTTGCCGGAGCAAACGGAAGGTCTTGGAAAAGTTATCACATCGCAACGGTATGGTCTTCGGCTACCTCCGTCACATCAACTTAATATAAGTGCTACATACAATTTCCACACGTTCGGTCTTCCCTCGAAATTAATTCTTGATGTATACAATGTATACAATCGTCGCGACATTTGGTTCCGTTATTACAACACAAACGAAGATATTCCAAAGCTCGAGGATGTAAAATTATTGCCAATAATCCCAAGCATTTCTTATGAAATTAAATTTTAATCTAACTATGAGAAAAGTACTATCTTTGTTTTATTTGTTCTTGGTTCTAATTAGTTGTCAAGATGAGCCGATTTCAAATTACATTCCCCAATATTACGTGGAGGCTTTTTTAATCGTAGATGAGCCTATTGGTGG
>JBKBVP010000429.1:0-1397 GCA_046289495.1 Candidatus Kapaibacteriota bacterium
CTCTTCAAAAAAGTGGTGATTGTTTTAAAATAAAAGTAGAAGACAAAATCTCCGAAATCTCTTGTCAAAAAGTATCTGCAATTCTGATCTCTACCTCCGCTGTCATTACAACCGATGCAATTAAGTTAGCAATGAATAACAACATCGATATAGTCTTCATCGATGAATATGGAAACCCTTTTGCAAGAGTTTGGTATCCAAAGCTTGGGAGTACCTCGTTAATCCGAAGAAAACAATTAGAAATTAGTGAGTCCGAAGCTGGCTGTCGGCTGGCTCTTGAATGGGTGATGAATAAATTTAACAATCAAATTGAACTCCTTAAACAACTTCGACAGACCCGTCCGCACCGCTCTGCTGAAATAACTTCTGCAATTGAACAGTTGCAATCAATCGCTTCAGAATTGATGAAGTTAACCGGAAGCATAAACGAGGTCCGAAATGAAATCCTTGGTATCGAGGGGACAGGTGCCCGTGTTTACTTCGATATTATTTCTCGTTTGTTGCCAGAGCGTTTTCAGTTTCAAGGTCGTAGTCGAAATCCGGCAAAAGACCCATTTAATGCACTTTTGAATTATGCTTATGGTATTTTATATTCTCGTGTTGAAAAAGCCTGTATCATTGCTGGTTTAGATCCATATCTTGGCTTTTTACATTCCGATAATTACAATAAAAAATCTTTGGTTTTCGATTTAATTGAAAACTATCGAATCTGGGCAGACCAAGTTGTCATTAATCTTTTTGCTGCAAGAAAAGTCAAATTGGAAATGTTTGATAAAATTCCAAATGGATTGACATTGAACAAGGAAGGAAAAGCCTTGTTGATAACCGAATTCAATAATTATCTCGACGAGAGTATCCGCTACAGAGGACGTAATATTCAAAGGAAAAATATAATCCAATTCGATTGTCACCGTCTTGCCAACAAACTCATAGGTAAGGATGATGAAACGAAATGAGACCTTGGTTTGGATAATTTATGATATCACCGAAGACAAAAAAAGAAATAAAATAGCAAAAGTCTGTAAAGAAAAAGGGCTATATCGAGTGCAAAAATCCGCTTTTCTCGGTACAATTAACCGTAACCAACTCGATGAGCTCTCCATCATATGCGATGACATTATCGACCACGAATCAGACTCCGTTTATATTTTCCCTATGTGTAGCGACGATTTCAAGAAGGTAATTTTACTCGGTCAAGCTTTCGATAAAAATCTTGTTACAGATGAAGTTAAAGCTTTATTCTTCTAATAACAATGGAAAAAATAATAGAAGAATTCATTGAACTGCAAGCTGAAACCGTAAAACTTTCTAATCCTCTTCCAGAGTTCGACACCGAATCTACTCCTATGATTACTCCTACAGAGATAATTGAATATATCTATTGTCCAAGGTACATA
>JBKBVP010000430.1:0-1392 GCA_046289495.1 Candidatus Kapaibacteriota bacterium
CTTGGACATCTTGTTCACACTTTTTAACTTCGGGATGGTCGGTAGAAACTTTTTCCAATTTTGTCGTAGCAAAGTAGTGTCCTATTGTATAGGGTAAAATAAAGTATCCATCAGCAAGGCCTTGCATTAATGCACTTGCTCCTAAGCGATTAGCCCCGTGGTCGGAGAAATTAGCTTCTCCAATCACGTGCAGTCCAGGTATGTTGCTCATTAAATTGTAATCTACCCAGAGACCACCCATTGTGTAGTGTGGTGCGGGATAAATCATCATTGGAGTTTCGTACGGATTGTCTCCAGTTATTCTTTCGTACATTTCAAATAGGTTTCCGTAACGTTCTTCGATTACTTTTTTTCCAAGACGTTTGATTGCATCAGAAAAATCTAGATAGACACCGTTTCCAGTAGGTCCGACACCACGACCTTCGTCGCAAACTCTCTTCGCTGCTCGCGAGGCAATATCCCTCGGAGCAAGGTTACCGTAGCTTGGATACATTCTTTCTAAATAATAATCCCTGTCTTCTTCTGGTATTTCAGTTGGTTTTCTTTTGTCCCCTGGATTTTTGGGTACCCAAACACGTCCGTCGTTTCTCAATGACTCGCTCATCAATGTGAGTTTGGATTGATGTTCTCCACTCTGTGGTATGCAAGTGGGATGGATTTGAGTAAAGCAAGGGTTTGCAAAAAAAGCTCCACGCTTGTAAGCTCGATAAGTAGCAGTGACATTGCAGGCTTGTGCATTTGTTGATAAATAGAATACATTTGAATATCCACCAGTGGCTAGTACGACAGCATCTGCTACAAAAGATTCAATCTTGCCATTCAACAGATTTCGAGTTACAATACCTCTTGCAATTCCATTTATTACAATTAAATCGAGCATTTCGGTTCTTGTATGTAAAACGATTTTATTCAAGCCGACTTGTCGCATCATTGCAGAGTAGGCACCAAGGAGAAGTTGCTGACCAGTTTGACCTCTTGCATAAAAAGTTCTGGATAATTGAGCTCCACCGAAAGAACGATTTGCAAGATATCCGCTATATTCCCGAGCAAAGGGAACACCTTGAGCCACGCATTGGTCGATGATGTTATTGCTTACTTGAGCCAATCTATAAACATTTGATTCACGAGCACGGAAGTCGCCACCTTTGACAGTATCGTAAAACAGACGCCAGATGCTATCTCCATCATTTGGGTAATTTTTAGCTGCATTTATCCCGCCCTGCGCAGCAATGCTGTGGGCTCTTCTTGGACTGTCGTGATAGGTAAAAACCTCTACTTGGTAACCAAGTTCGGCAAGAGAGGCAGCAGCAGATGCTCCAGCCAATCCTGTGCCCACAAGGATTATTTTATATTTGCGTTTGTTTGCCGGACTCACTAATTTCATTTCGAAGC
>JBKBVP010000431.1:0-1377 GCA_046289495.1 Candidatus Kapaibacteriota bacterium
AGTGTCGCCTATTTTGAAATGTTCCTTTAAAGTTTCTATTCTATACGGTGCTAATCGTGATACGTGAATCAACCCCTCGGCACCTTCTAAATCTATGAAAACTCCAAAGCTGGCAATGGAGCATATTTTCCCTTGTACTTTTTGACCAACTTTTATGTTCTCCCAAAATTCATCTTCAAGTAGTTTCTTCCGGCTAACGATAACAGCCATACTTCCTTCGTCGTACTCTTGAATTTCGTGAATTTTTACCAATATGTTTTTACCAACAACTTCGAGAAGTTCTTCGTCGGTTGGTGACTTTTTCAGATAGAAATGTGATGCGGGCAAAAACAAAGGTGCTTCTTTGTAAAATACTCGCAATCCACCGCGCACTCTGCTGTAGGCATTGACCTCGATGGCTCGGTTCTCTTGAAATGCGGCTTTGACTTCTGCAAAAGCCTGCATCAATCGTGCTCGCTTACTTCGTCGTCTTTGTTGCTCCGTCTCTGTCTGTTTTTCGGTGTCTTGCGAAGATAAACTTGTCGCTTGTTCAGTTATTGGGGACATTTCTACATTCAAGGTGCCAGTTGTAGGTTCATCACTTTGTGGAGCAACTACTTGCTGTTCGGGTTGTTGCTCGGCAGCATTTTTAGTGCCGGCATGAAGTGTTTGGACGGTTTGTAAGTTCTGCGCGTCGTTTGGATTTTGGTTTTCTGTTTGCGAAGCGATTGGAATGTTTTCGTTCATTTTCACACCTAATTGTAATATCCTTTTGTTACATTGATTTAAAAATAAAATGCAAAATTAGTAAAAAAACAAAAGCAAAAGTAATACAATAAAAATTTTTGTTCAAAAAATCTTTTTTGAAATTATTTTATTTTAACTTACGAGATTATTTATTACTCTAAGCAAAGTTTTTTCAAATTTTTCTAATGTGAAATTGTTTTTGATATAATTCCTTGCATTTCCTTTTATAAAGTTGAATTTTTCGGGATTCCTGTAGAGTTGGTTAATTATTTTTATCCATTCACTTGCATCACTTGCAATTAATAACACATTATCTTCTGTTTTTGCTATCGGAAATGCAGAGTAGGGTGTTGTGATAACTATGGTGCCTAATGCCATAGATTCCAAAATTTTATTTTGTATACCACCACCAGTTTGCATTGGAGCCACAACGCAAAGGCTCGATTTTAAGAGGACATAAGGATCTTCGACATAGCCTCGAACGATTACTCTGGGATTCTCCTTTGCCAGGTCTATTAGCTGTTTTACTGGGTTTGCTCCTAAAATTTGGAAATTTAGCTCCTTTGGTAAGTGCGGCAGGACTTGCTTTACAAACCAGAGTACAGCATCAACATTTGGTCTGTAATTCATTTTTCCGAAGAATGAAATATA
>JBKBVP010000432.1:0-1375 GCA_046289495.1 Candidatus Kapaibacteriota bacterium
TTGATTTCGTGGGCTACACCGGCAGCAAGTTTACCCAAGGCAGCAAGTTTTTCGCTTTGAATTAATTTCTCCATTAAATGAACTTCATTTGTAGCATCTCTTCCAATTGAACAGGTTCCAATTACTTTACCTTGGCTATCTGTTAGAGGAAAGCGAAGCATTCGAAAATAATGTTCTTCACCATTGAGCACAATTGTTTCGTTATACAACATCGGTTTTCCAGTTCTAATAACTTCTGCATCATGAAGTTTTACCGTCTGAGATATTTTTGGGGGAAGTACATCCTCTGGTCTTTTCCCTATGAAATCTTCAGGCTTTTTACCAAAGGCTTTTGCTATAACTGGATTGACAAGTATGTACTCTCCATTAAGGTTTTTCATACTAATCCAATCTTGAGCATTATTGATAAAGCTCTTAAGCTTCTGTTCGAGTGTTTCGACTTCTCTCTTTAGGTATACGAGCTCGGTAATTTTATGCCAATTTGTAAGTATGTATTTGACATTACCTTTGGAATCGAAGATTGGTGAATGTGTCACCTCCCAGAAAGTCTCTTGTGGTGGTGGAGATACGTACACCATAAAATATGGTTTATGCGTTCGGTATATGAAATTGTCAATATTATTGCTTTCATTTTTATCACAAGCCAGAACAGTATTTTCTAAGACCTCGCAACTAATTTTACCAATAATTTGTTTTTCTTCCAAGCCAATGAAATCGCAAAAAGCTTTGTTTGCTCTGGTTATTCGATGGTCTACATCCATAACCACTGCTAAATCTTGAAAACTGTCGAAGATAGACTTCAGAAATACGTTGTCGTCTTCAACGATCTTCTCGAGACGTTCTAAATCGCGGATTTTTGTGTCGAGCTCTTCGTGTGCATACATTAAATCCCAGAATATATGAGCAATTGAATGTTCAATTAATTTTATCTCTGGTGTCAATTCTTTTTTTAAACGCTTAACAAAATCATCATCTCCAGTTAATTCAATTATAACCTCTATCCCAGGTAAAATCAAAGCATCTTTATAATCACAGAAGGTAAGCAATCCCAATTTATTAGCATAGCGAAATCCCTCTGCATTTGGATTTGTATCTACAACGGCTACAACTTGCAAATTGAGTTCCTTTATCGGTCGCTCTCGAAGCAACTTCAAAATTGCATAACAGCCTTTACCACCACCGATTATAATAGCTTTCATTCCACCCCGCCTGAGCTTTGTTTGGAACCAGTTGTTACAATGGGAAAAGTTGCCTCCAACATTTCTGAATAATCCTCTATAAACTCTCTCACAGAACCATAATATCCAATTGGCTTTATCGTAAAATGAAGAAGTATATTATTCAATTTTATTGGAATATAAGGATATAGCTTTTT
>JBKBVP010000433.1:0-1373 GCA_046289495.1 Candidatus Kapaibacteriota bacterium
GCAGAAAGAAATTAAATCTTCAAAATTGGCTACATTTTTGGCGTGCCCAGTTTCGGATGTAGATGGCATAGAATTAAAGTTTAGATTATTAAATAATTTTCGAGAATAAATTTATTGTAGAAAAATATAATAACCAATACTCCATAAGAATAAAAAATCAAATGTGTTGTTAAAATTATAACTTGGGTTTGTGTGTCTTGCAAATGAGCCTGACTTGATGCGTTAGTTGTCAAACTGGTGATACAATATTATTCGTTTTCGATTAGTTTCATTTTTGCTAAAAGACCTTTTGTTTGTTCGATGTCAAAGTATTTGTCTTTAAAAAGGTTGACTTGGTAGTTTTCGGGCAAGTAAAGCCCCCATTTAGAAAAGTCTAATAATGCTGGATTTGTCTGCAAAAGTTTAGAAATATGAATATCAATTTCATCAAAAGGCAAGGTTAATGAATTCCATCTTGAAATTACTTCTTGTTTAGAACCCTCTATGTCAAATGAACTACTAGGATCGTCGAGTACATTTTTTATTCCAGAAATATTTAAGAGTAATTGTATTGTTCTGTTTATTCGTGTTCCTGTGAAAGTGAATAGTTCTAAATGCTTTTCTGAAGAAAGTAAGGGGCGGTCAGTTTGCAAGTTTTGGATATTAAAAACAGAGAAGTCTTTTCTCAAAAGCTCTATTTCATCACAACTGGGTTGGTCGAGAAAGTCGTATTCTGTTTTGGAACAAAGGATTTCAAGCATTTTTTCTCTTATTCTTTGATGTATCGTTGCCCCACCACCAAAAAACATTGGTTTCTTTCCATCTTTTGTAGGAATTACTTCAATTTTTTTCGCCTTGTGGTCAACGAATTTTATTTTCCAAATTTTAGCAGAAAGTAAAATGTTTTCATCCTCAATAATTTGTGGTGAAAATGGTATCTCACCAATTGTATTTCCAGCACTTACAACTTTAAAGTTTTCCTCTGTTTTAAATACACTATAAAAGTCACGACTGTTTACTACCTTTTCGCCTTCTACGCCAATTATAACTTCGTGTTGTAATTTTTCAAGAAAATCTATTTCAATTAAATGTTTGAGTATTTCGTCAATTTCTGTTAATTCAATTTGCTTAAATGCGGCATTTTCTTGGAGTTGATTTATTAAATCTGTTAATCTTAAACCTGAATGTCCTTTGGTTATTGATAATGCTTGATGAACTAAAATGTCATAGGGTTTCTCATTTTTTTGAGGTGGCTCTATAAAACCTTCCTTGTATAATAACCAACAAGCTATTGATTGAAGTAAACTCCACTCATTCGTGGCATACAAATATAAATTACTACTTTCTCCTTCCTTTCTGCCACTTCTACCAACTCTCTGAATTAGTGAAGCTAT
>JBKBVP010000434.1:0-1371 GCA_046289495.1 Candidatus Kapaibacteriota bacterium
TTATTTATAGAAATTTTTTATTTTCAAAATGTTACTTCAAAAAATATAAAAAAAGAAATTTATTAATTAAATCCGCTACGTTTTATAATTTAAATATAATTAAAACTAAAAACTTAATACATACTTGTATAGTTTTTGATATTTAGTTAAATAGGCTTAAGTTAATGAAAATCAATAGAATCGACTATTTTATTTATGAAATCCCTCTTGATGTTAATAAAAAAATGAAAGTTCCTGCAAGGTTCTTTGCCGACCCAAAACAACTTAACATCATAACGAATGATGATAGCCTAAAACAACTCGTTAATGTTGCAACTCTCCCTGGAATTGTTGGTTATTCTTTGGCTATGCCTGATATTCATCAGGGTTACGGTTTTCCCATTGGCGGAGTGGCAGCTTTTGATGTTGATAATGGTATAATTTCACCTGGTGGGGTCGGCTACGACATTAACTGTGGAATTCGCTTAAACACAACCAATTGGAATAGAAAAGAAGTGAATAAATTTCTGAAAAATATTGTCGAGGATATTTACAATTCTATACCATTAGGTACAGGAAAGGGTTCTCTTTTAAAGCTGACCAAAAAGCAATTCGAACAACTTGTTGTTGATGGCATAGACTGGGCTATTGAGAATGGTTACGCAACCGAAAAAGATAAATACCACATTGAGGACCTTGGTAAACTCCCTGTAAATGATTTAAGTGGCGTCTCTGATAGAGCTATCGAAAGAGGTAATCCAGAGATTGGAAGCCTGGGGTCTGGAAACCACTTTTTAGAAATTGGTTATGTCTCTAATGTTTACGATGAAGATGCTGCTAATCAACTTGGTCTGTTTAAAAACCAAATAGTCATTTGGACCCATACTGGGTCGAGAGGATATGGTCATCAAATTTGCACCGATTTTGTTCGGGATTATCAAAATGTTTCGAAGAAATACGGTATTGAATTAGTTGACCGTGGTCTGGCTTGCGCACCGTTTAGTTCCAAAGAAGGGCAAATGTATTACAACGCAATGAACTCTGCCGCAAACTTTGCATTCGTTAATAGACAATTAATTGCACGAAGAATCGAAGAAGTCTTGCAAAACTACTCTCGAAAAATAAAGCCTTTAAAATTTGAACTTTTATACGACTTGGCTCATAACATTGCAAAAGTTGAAAAGCACACAGTAGAGGGAAAAAGTAAAAAGCTAATTGTACATAGAAAGGGTGCTACTCGTTGTTTACCTCGAAATAAAGTGCTTGGACCATTTTCGTCTTTAGGACAAATTGTTTTGGTTCCTGGCTCTATGGGAACTGCCTCTTACGTACTTCTTGGTGATACTAATGCATTAAACTTATCTTTTGGAAGCTCTTGCCACGGCGCAGGTA
>JBKBVP010000435.1:0-1360 GCA_046289495.1 Candidatus Kapaibacteriota bacterium
AACAAACCAAAAGACACAATTTGCTCTGTTAAAGACGAGAAAGGACGAAAAACTGTAATTGATTTAATTGGCATTAAGAGGAGAATTTATCCAGTTGGAAGGTTGGATAGAAATACCACTGGTGTTCTTCTTTTGACAAACGACGGTGAATTAGCGCACAGGTTAATGCATCCAAGATATCAAATTTTAAGAATTTATAATGTAGAACTAAACAAACCACTTTTATTAGAGCATGCTCAAGCAATTTCAAAAGGTTTAGAAGTTGATGGAGTTAAGTTTCAGAAATGTGAAATATTAATCGATCATAAAGATCCGCATAAGCTTTCCATTGCACTTACGGAAGGAAAAAATAGAGAAGTTAGAAATATGTTTGAACACTTTGGCTATGAAGTGAAAAAATTGCATCGGAAAATGTTTGCCAATCTAACCACACGAGGCTTAAGACGCAGCGAGTGGAGATATTTGACAAAAAGAGAAGTTCATATGTTGAAAGAACTTGTTGGTTTAATTTAAAATAAGTAAACTTCTTGCTACCCTGCTTGTTGGTGTTTCTAAAATTAATAATTAAAATCAGCTTGACAATTCCTTGGTAGATAATTTCAATTCGTATAAACCTGGTTCCAGTACATTAGAGAAAGGAATTTGAACAACCCCCCCCAAATAATTTAAAATCTTCAATTCTGTAAGTCCTCTTTCGATTGCATAAAATTTTATGCTTAATTCACCAGTAACGGGACTGGGGGCTTCCGAAATGTAGAAAATATTGCCTAAATCGAACAATCTATGACCAGCCTCCCTACAGATGTTTTCAACTATAACCATACCATTAGTTGTTTGAACATCCACCTTGTCGCAATTCCATACAAATTGCTCAAAAGTTACAGTAGTTGCGGTATCATTTCCTAATGTTACAAAAAAAATCAGGCTATCGATTTTGTATGAAGTTGATTTACCGACAATTTCGATAAATTCTTTGTTTTCCTGCACTTTTGAAGGTTTCAAATTGATTGGAAACAGGACAGATGGATTGTAAGAAATAGATATTTTGAAACTATCATACAGGCAAACGAAATGGTTTGTTTCATTAACTAATTTAATGGGTAAAGTGATTTTCTCTCCAATATTTGCAATAATTGTATCAAGCTCAATGGTTGTAGATACAGGATAGGTATCGACCCAAATGCCTGAAGTATCGATACAGCCAAATGTATTGACGACCCGAAGAGAATAGTAGCCCTTTTCTTTCACAACGATGGAAGAGCTGGTCTCTCCAGTGGACCAAAGATAGCTTAATCCTTCTGTAGCTTGTAATATTACACTGTCGCACGGACATAGGGGAAGAGACTTATTAGGAGTGATT
>JBKBVP010000436.1:0-1358 GCA_046289495.1 Candidatus Kapaibacteriota bacterium
TTTAGAATAATCAAAAAGGTAATTTTCTTTTTTGATTGAAAACTCCTCAAAACGGTTTGGGTTGTATTGAAAAAGGCTTCTCAATTCAAAATCATTATTTGCAAAATGCTCATCGAGTGCTTTCCAGCTATTGGTTTGTGTAGGATTTATTTTTGATAACATAGGTAGAAGTGATTATAGGATTTAGGAATTATTTTGAATCAAATTCTCTAAAATCGTATTTATTAAATTTCAATTCGCAAATTTACGGAATTTTAGAACAATGATGTTAATTGAGAATTAAAAATCAAATTACAGATTTTTTGATGTGGTGAAGTTGTAATGACGAAGTGCTTTTAATTTCTAAAAACTTAAAAACCTCCGCAAAAGCAGAGGTTTGAAAAGAATTTATGATGACAACAAATGTTGATTTTTATTCTGAAATAGTAGAGTCAGATTTTTTGAAAGCTTTTCTTTTTCTTAAAAAATAGAAAATCACGCCGGCAATAAGTACAATTGGCCAAATGGTAACCAATCCCACAATAATTTTTTGGATCAGATAAAATCCTTCCACGAAAGCATTTTTAATGTCGTATACAAAATTAAATTTGTATTTATTAAAACAATCAAACATTTTGTAAAAAAGGAATTTGCACTTCGAGAGAGTGCTCAGGTGTGCCTTTTTGCCAGCGGTGCCCATCTAAAGATAATCTTACATAGTTGTTTTGATTGGATAATTTTGTTGATAACTCTCTATCAACCAATGCTGGTCCAAAAGGAGTTACATAGGCGTCTCCAGAGAAAACAGAAGCATAAGGAAAATATTGATGATGAGAAGGAGCGATGATTATCGCAGTTTTAAAATTTCTACCAATCAGTTCTTTATATGCTTTACCAGCAACAAAGCCGCTGTACATGTATCCAGCATGAGGAGAAATTATGCCGAAGATTTTTTGTTCCGAAGGAATTTTCCCCGGCTTGTTGGGTTCGATATACATTTCAAGTTCTTTTTTCAAAGCTTCCGAGTCCGAAGTGTAAAATGAACCAGCAACTGTCGGTGGTCGATATGAAATTTCACTTTCGGAAGGGGCATCTTGTGCAAACATAGAATCACCCAAAATTAATATAAAATACAAGAAGATGTAAATCATAAGTTAACTACTTTTTTTAAAAAAACAAAATCAAAGTAGTTCTTTTGCTATGGGCTCTATTTCTTTGACTCTACGATATACATGGTTGGTGTTAATATTTTTATCCTTCCTGTGTATTGCCTTTAATGCGGAGGAGTATATTTCTTTCCAAGTCATACCAAATTTTGCAAGGAGCTCGTCTGGTTCTCCACTAATACCGAAAGTATCAGGCATGCCAACAAATTCTAT
>JBKBVP010000437.1:0-1347 GCA_046289495.1 Candidatus Kapaibacteriota bacterium
GTGGAAAATTTTAAAATAATTTCAATTGACCAGTATAATTTATTCAAACTATTGAGATTAGAGAGGAATTATTGGTTTGAAGTTTCGTCTAAGAGTTCCTTTACAGATTTTGATGCACGAGTAATACCTGTTATACCGCTGGCAATTACCCAGTTGCCACCCTCTTTCTTCAGTGTTCTTGCAACTCTTAAGAATAAACTGACATTTTTGCCACCAGACCAAATTTGTAAAGGAACACCATATATTACGGAAGCAATTCTCCCTCGGGAATCCATTAAGATGTAAATATCGCTCATCTCGCCAAATCTCATAGAGTCGATATCTTCCCATTGCTTTTCAATTGCTATTTTAAATTCGGTTAGCGATTTTACAGTTTCGCCAGAGTCGCTTCCGAAAAAAGTTAGGTCGTTTGCGAGGTATCGAACCATCTCGCTAAAGTTCTTCTTTTGATATGCATTATTGTAAGCTTTTAAAACTTCGACTACTTTCTCTTTTTCTTTGATTTCTTCTTCGGTAGAAATCTGTTCATCGGAGCTTGAGCAAGCAATTATAAAAGTTAAAATTAAAATTGGTATTAAATATTTCATAGGACCTCCATAATTTTGTGAAAATTTAACTCTGGTATAATTATTGCAATCTTTTCCATTTTAAAAAACAAAAAAAATTCAAATACAAAATACAAATATTATTAGAAAAAATCAAGAGGTAAAAAATGGAAATTCGTTCAATTAAAAACCTTTCGAATAAGCTCCAGGACTTCGAAGCAATTAAAATTAACAAAGACAAAAGCGTTTCTACGGTTGATAATATCCAGAAAGATACCTTGCAATTAAACGAATGGCAGAAAAATATTGTTGATATTGCTCTAAAATACTTGCACAATAAAAACCAAGTGGAGAATAATCATCCGTTGAGCCAGGGAAGATTTAAACAAATACAAACGTTTGAAGAAGCAATTGAGGAACTTGAGTTGCTAAGAAATGAAAAGCTTAAGCAAGAAGGATTGCAAACACAAGCTAATATTCAACCAGAAAGTATAGTCTCCTTATTCATTCAATAAAAAATGCCCACTTGGAAAGTGGGCATTTTTCAAAAAATTTAACGATTATTTTTCTCCTTCACCAAGGAAAGATTCCTTTAAGCCTATTAAGATTTTGTTACTTATTTCTTCGGCTATCATCTTTTTGATATGGTCGTCGCTTGTTAGATACTCCGATATAGCCTTCTCAACTCGTGATTTTATAATTTCAGCGGATTGACCCACGAGAATTGTGGTTAGTTGATGTATATCGTATTGCTGTGTTCGTAATGCTTCGAGCTGGCTTTTATTGGCATCTTCCATTTTTT
>JBKBVP010000438.1:0-1346 GCA_046289495.1 Candidatus Kapaibacteriota bacterium
GTTCATAAATATGGTTTTTGGATTTCAAGATAGACTCTGTGATATCTAATAATACTTTGTCGTAGATGTAATTTGCAAATCTTTTATTGTTCTCTACTAATGTATATACAAATACCTCTCCCTGTTTATCTGCATTTCTGTTGCAGCGCCCAGCAGATTGAATGATTGAATCCAGAGGAGCAATATCCCGAACAACTACATCAAAATCAATATCTACCCCAGCTTCGACAAGCTGAGTGGTGACAACTACTTTATAGTCCTTGCTTTTAATTTTTTCAATTCTCTCTCTGCGAATCTTTGGTATGATATGAGCAGATAGGAATGTTATATCAGATTTGTGAACTAAATTTTCCTCGATGAGTTTGTTGTAAAAAGATTTTGCTGAGCTTATCGTGTTAAAGATGAAGAGATGTGTCTTTTCCTCCAAATTAAATTGTACTGCTAACTCATCCAAAGTTGTAGGCACTTGTACACGGGGGATTATTTTAATACGATTTAAAGCTTCAAAATATGGTCTATGGTTGCAAAGATTCTTTATCTCACCTGGTTCAAAAATCAACGGCTGGGTAGCAGTTACAAGAATAACATAGGAATTGAACTCACTAGTAAGATCGAGTAGGAGTTTTCGTGTTAGTAACCAAAACTTAATGGGAATTGACTGAACTTCGTCCAGAATAATTATTGAGTTTACAAGTCTGTGAAATTTTCTCAAACAACGATTGTGATAAGAAACAAGAGTGTGGAAGAATTGAACAAATGTTGTAACAATTATCTCTGCATTCCAACCTTCAATTAATATTCTTGCCCAGTCTGTAGTTGATGTTTGGTCGGTTTCACTATAGGAATTAGAGACGAACTTACTATGTTCGTATCGAATATCGCTAAGATGATGATGCTTAAGAATAATGTCTGAAGTTGGTTCAATACCATTTACCTCGAGTACTCTTTCAAACACACTAAAATTTTGGTCTATTATGCTTAGAAATGGAAGACAGTATATAATTCGATGGTTGTTGTTCAACCTTTCCCGAAGCTTAAGGGCAAACGAAAGCGAGGTGAGCGTTTTTCCCAACCCAGTTGGGAGGTTTAACGAATAAATTCTTTGTTTTGTATCGATTTCCCAAGATAATACTTCATTGTAGGCTTTATTTCGGAGTGTGTTAATAGATGAGAGAGGGAAGTTACAATTGTTCTTAAATTTATCGACCAATGACTGTGGAATGGCAGTTCGTGATGTGTACACTTGTTCGTCTTTGACAACCACGTCACTTTTGTCTGCATCAAGTAGAATGGAGTAAATTAAATTCAACAAAAGATAATTCAAAGTGCTCGGCTCAGAGGTTTTA
>JBKBVP010000041.1:0-8378 GCA_046289495.1 Candidatus Kapaibacteriota bacterium
ACGAAACTACATCCTCGAGAGTAAAGGTTTCCTCCACGATGCCAGTTTACCAGCGCTTTGCCACAATTTTCTTAATGGTAAACTTACGGACCCAGCTCAAATTGCTAATTTCGAAAGCCTTGCCCGAAAAGTCTCTGTTGCTTTTAATTTCTCGGATTTGAACACTTTTGCCAGTGCCTATATCGATGCATTTTCCTTTGGTTACAATATGGCATTTGCAATCGCAGCTACTGCTATGGTAGTTTCTCTTATTGTATATGTCCTCTTTAAAAAGTTTTTGCCCGAGAAAGTTAAAATTTCAACTGAAACAAAAAAAGACACTACTGTCTCTTTCCTATCGGGACAAAACATATTCCCATTGATTATATCTGTTGTAGTTTTTTTAATTGTTGTTGGAGTATTCTACTTTTTATTAAACAACTTTTCGCTTGGATTAGCAGTTGCCTTATTTTTTGCTTTTGCAACTTGGATATTATCTGCCTCCACCAAGGAGGAGAAGCCTAGAGTGGTCTCCTTGCTACTTGTTTTTCTTGTTGTGATTTTCTTCTGGATGTCGTTCCATCAAAATGGTCTTGTGCTAACATTCTTCGCACGAGATTACACAGTCAAAGAAGTTGGACCAATCGAGCAAATGTTTTTTAATCTTGGAAATATTTTGATTTTAATAGCTACTGTAGCAGGATTGATTCTTGCATTTACTCAAAAGAAGGTTTTTATCCGAATTGTTGGTGGATTAGCTTTTATTGGTTTCGGTTTTTGGACCTATCTTTTAATTAGTAACGCACCAACATCGAGTCCAATTGAACCAGAGAAGTTCCAAGCTTTCAATCCTCTGTTTATCGTGATACTTACATTCCCAATAATGTCTTTTTTTAATTGGTTGAGAAAGAGAAATCAAGAGCCCTCCACACCGAGGAAAATCGGCATTGGAATGCTTATTGCTTCTGTTGCTTTCGTGGTGATGTTGATTGGTTCGATCGGTCTACCATCGCCTTATTTCATTCAGTCGGCTAACATTACTTCTTGGGAACGTGTTGGTCCACATTGGTTAATTGTAAGCTACTTGATTTTAACCATAGCCGAGTTGTTCCTTAGCCCGATGGGTTTGTCTTTCGTATCAAAAGTTGCTCCAACCCGTTTCCAAGGATTAATGCAAGGAGGCTGGTTGCTAGCTACAGCCGTTGGCAACAAATTACTTTTCGTTGGAAGCTTCCTCTGGGAAAAGATAGAACTCTGGGAAATTTGGCTGGTATTTGTAGTGTGTTGCTTCATCTCCGCTGCATTTATATTTAGCATTATGAGAAGACTGGAAAAATCAACAAGCTGAATTTACGTCTATAAATAAATAGCCAAAACTACTTTCGAGCATACTTTTGTCTTCGCGAATAAGCTCTAGACTAATATTAACTCTCGAAAATTTAACTCATTTCTGTCTAACCAAATATCCAAACAAGATATGTACCTCAAGCAATTTTTAAAACTTTATTCTTAATTTTGTAAAATTTTTTGAATAAAGAGGGAAAAATGTACGAAAGCGAGAAAATTATAGGAGAAGCTTTAACATATGATGATGTTTTATTGATTCCAAGGTATTCAGAGGTGCTTCCCCGAGAAACAGACCTAAAAACAAAGCTAACTAACAAGATTTGGCTTAATATACCAATTTTAAGTGCGGCAATGGACACAGTCACCGAGGCACCTATGGCAATAGCAATTGCGCGCGAGGGCGGTCTCGGTGTCATTCATAAAAATATGAGCATCGAGATGCAGGTGAGCCACGTCGACCGTGTGAAACGCTCTGAAAGCGGAATGATTTTAAATCCAATAACTCTTGGACCAAAGAATACAATCCGTGACGCATTGGAATTAATGTCGAAGTTTCATATCTCTGGAATTCCAATAGTCAATGGCGATAGAAAATTAATCGGAATAGTCACAAACAGAGATTTACGATTCAACCCAGCCTTGGATACCCCAATCGAAGAAGTAATGACGAAGGAAAATTTAATTACTGTCTCCGAAGGAACAACACTCGAACAAGCCGAAAAGATTTTGCAAGATAATAGAATCGAGAAACTACCAATAGTCGATGATAATTTCATCCTCAAAGGCTTGATAACTGTAAAGGACATACAAAAGAAAAAAATGCATCCTAATGCTTGCAAAGATGAATTAGGGAGGCTAAGAGTTGGTGCTGCAGTCGGGGTCGGTTCAGATACATTGGAGAGAGTAGAAGAGCTAAAGAAAGTAGGAGTGGATGCGATATTTATCGATACAGCTCATGCTCATTCCCGCGGGGTTATAGAAATAATTAAAAAAATAAAATCCAAATACCCCGAGGTACAACTTATTGCTGGGAATATAGCAACAAGCGAAGCTGCCGAGGACTTGGTTCGTACAGAAGTCGATGGAATTAAAGTTGGAATTGGACCTGGTTCGATATGCACGACCCGTGTAATTGCTGGAATTGGCGTTCCCCAACTTACAGCAATATTTAATGTTGCAAAAGTAACAATGAAGGCTGGAATCCCAATCATAGCAGATGGGGGAATAAAACAGACCGGAGACATAGCAAAGGCAATAGCAGCCGGAGCCGACTCGGTAATGATAGGTAATTTATTTGCTGGGCACGAGGAAAGCCCTGGGGATAAAATCCTCTATGAAGGCCGGGCATACAAAATATATCGAGGGATGGGCTCTATCGAAGCTATGAAAAAAGGCTCTGCCGACCGTTACTTCCAAGATGTCGAAGATGAAATTTCCAAACTTGTCCCAGAAGGTATTGAAGGTAGAGTACCATACAAAGGAAACGTAGCCGATACGATTTTCCAACTGGTTGGAGGGCTACGGGCTGCGCTCGGTTATTGTGGATGTAGAAATCTCGAGGAATTGAAAAAATTTGGGAAATTTGTTCGAATAACCGACGCCGGATTGAGAGAATCCCATCCACACGACGTTAGTATAACAAAGGAATCACCAAATTATTTTGTTAAATAATTACATTCGGACAGTTTATGGCTAAAAAGTCTACTAGTGATCTAGAGGTTAAAAAAAGTTATCCAGAAAAAATCAACCAGCGTCTCCAACAAATCCGTTTTAGGTGTGAGGAAGAAAAAGTAGACGGATTGTTTGTCAACTATCTTCCTCATATTCGATACTTAACAAACTTTTCTGGCTCCTCGGCTGCAATTTTTATTTTTCAGGATGAGATTTGGTTCTTCACCGACGACCGATACGAAGAGCAGGTGCAAAGCGAATTATACCAATTGCCAAACCTTCAAATTTATATTACAAGAGATGTCTGGGATTATTGTGTAAAAATGAAACTTTTTAAAAACGTGAATGTACTTGCTTTTGAATCCGATCGATTAAGTTACCAAGAAGTGATGAATATAAGGAATATAATCAAGCCAGTAAAATTCAAGCCTGCATTAGGAATTGTTGAACCATTTACGATGCCAAAGTCCTCGGAAGAATTGGAGATTATTAAGAAAGCTTGCCAGATGAGCGAGAAAGTTTTTGAACAAGTATTGAGAAACTTCAAGGTAGGAATGACAGAGAAAGAACTCGCTGCCGAAGTTGTATACATAGCAAGGAAAAATGGCTCCGAGGGGGAACCTTTTCCGACTATTGTAGTCAGTGGCAAGCGTAGTTCATTGGTTCACGGAAGCCCTTCGGAAAAAGTAATTAAAAATGGCGAAGTTGTTACTATCGATTTTGGGTGCATTGTAAACGGCTTTTGTAGCGATGTTACAAGAGTCTTCGCAGTTGGCAAAGCAACAAAGGAGCAGATAAAAATATATCAATTGCTTAACGATGCCAAAGAAAGAGCAATCGAAAAAATACGACCATTTATAAATGGCAAAATTGTCGACGAAGCTGCTCGTTCCTTGATTGCAAAAGCTGGCTACGGGGATTATTTTCAACATTCCTTGGGCCATGGGATTGGTATCTCCGTCCACGAACCACCTCTTATTACATTTAGGAAGAATGACCAGATTATTCCTGAAAATTGTGTTTTAGCCATCGAGCCAGGTGTTTACATCCCCGATAAATTTGGCTTACGAGTCGAAGATAATGTTCACGTAAATCGTGATGGAGCAAAATATCTAACCAAATCATCTGATGAGATAATTGTTATTTAAATTATAACTAACCAAGAGAAAGAATGAACAGACGAAACGTTCTGGTAGTTTCCTATTATTTTCCACCGATGGGTTTAAGTGGCGTGCAAAGAATTTTAAAATTTGTGAAATATTTGCCAGAATTTGGGTGGAATCCAATAGTGCTAACAACGGCACCACGGTCTTATTATGCTTTTGATAAAGCTTTGGAAACAGAGATAGACTTAAATCAAGTAAAAGTTTATAGGACAGGGAGCAAACTGAAAGAAAAAACCAAGAAATTTCCTTCGAGCATTTTGTTTCAGAATACTGTACGTTACTTGATGAGTTATTTTCTTCAGCCCGATACGAAAATCTTCTGGAAACGAAAAGCTTTAGAGCTTGCCGAAAAAATTATCAAAGAAAACGACATAGATGTGATTCTGGCTACAGCCCCACCATTTACCGATTTTCTAATTTCAATGGAACTTTCCTTAAAATTCAATATACCCTTTGTTGTGGACTATCGAGATGTATGGGTGGATAATCCATTCCACTTCTATCCAACATATTTTCATAAACTTTACGCTCGTAAGCTTGAAGAGAAAATACTTAAGAATGCAAGTAGAATAATTGTCACTTTCCGAGGCACCAAAGATATACTACTTACAAAATATCCTTTTCTAAAAAGCGATGAAGTTGTTATAATTCCGCACGGTTACGATGCCAATGATTTCAAAGAAAGTGAAAATTTAAAACCAGACCCAAGGAAATTTGTCGTCACCCACTCTGGGCTCTTCCAAGATAATCGCAACCCAAAATTTTTTTTAAGTGCATTTGCAAAATTTATTGATGCGAGAAGGGATGACTTCAAAAAAGAGGCTTGGTTTGTCGGAATAATGAGAAAGTCCCACATTCGGCAAATTAAGAAATTGAAACTCGAAGAAAACGTCAAGCTTTTTGGTTATCAACCGCATACAGAAGTAATTAGACTGTTGAAAAATTCGAATGTGTTATGGCTTATGTACGAGGACAATGTGCGTTCTCCGGGCAAACTTTATGAATATTTTGGCGCCAAAAAGCCAATTCTAATTTGCGCTCCAGAGGGTTATATGAAAAGTTTGGCCGTAGAATCCGAAGTTGCCATTGGTGTCGAACCAAGAGATGTCGATGGAATTTTCCGAGCCTTAAACACTTTTTACGACTTGTGGTTAAGCGACTCTCTTCCAGCTCCAAAAGAGGATTTCCTTGCACGTTTCGAAAGAAAATCTCTCACCGAGACTTTAAGCTATCAGCTTGCTCTTGCTTGCAGAATTTAGAAATAATAAAATTTATATTATTTCGTTTAGATAATTTAATTTTTTGTTCAACTTTTGGGTTTTTCTATGAAATTTAGATCGGTTAATTTGATTGCAAGTATAATTTTAGCTTTACTATTGATCGCCTCGTGCGAAGAAACCACGAATACCACTGAACCCAATCCAGCTGTTGCCAGTCCCGACAGCATGAAAGCCACTTCCATCAATGAAACAACTGTGCGTCTACGCTGGAAACTTTCCCCAGACGAAAGTAAAACATATTTTAAAGATTATGTGCTCTACATCTCGCCTGGCGCCTTTGCTCCTCGAATTATTGCCAAAGGAACAAACACAATCGATATCTCCGGTCTCAGCGATGGCACTATTTACACGTTCGAATTGCGTGCACGTAATGTAGACAACAAAGAAAGCACTGGAAGCGCAAAAATTCAATGGTCCCCTGCCTTTCGATTTACAAAAAACATTAATGATGAAGAAATACGTGTATACGAAACCGCCTCTCAATTCGGAAGTGGTTTACAACTTTACGAGCCCAACAGTGGTAAACCAAGAACATTAAAAGTTGCAAGTGGTGAATTCTGGAACCTTGGTCTGTATACTAAATCTGGTGAACTGAGCTTATATACAGCAAATTACCTGGCAGACAATAAACTATACAATTTTCCAACATCTCCAAGCTATGTCACTGAAATTAGCGAGGACATTTTCCTTACGAACACATTGGATAATGTCTTCGACAGCCAAGCTCTCAATGCTCGCAATTTTTCCAAAAATTATTTCATCGACCTTTCAGATACTGATTACCGAAACGGCGTGGTCATCATCGTTCGAACCAAAGCACCCGGTAGTGCAGATTGGAATTATGCAAAGGTTTTAATCAAACCCGGGCCAAACGGACTATTGCAAGGTAATCCCGACAATAGGTATATTGTATGTGAGATTTCTTATCAGAAAAAAGTTGGTGTTCCATACGCTAAACCAATTAATTAAAATATTTTGGGGGTAGCAATGAAAAAGTATTTGTTGCTTTTTGTTTCGGTTTTTGTTGTCTTCGCATTAACCAATGCTTTTGCACAAGACGAGGCTGGAAAGAAAAAAATTGCTCCTAAAGAAAGGACTACTCAAGTTGAGCAAAAAACAACAACAAAGGCTGATGTCAAACAATCTACGCAGTCTAAAGCAAAATCCGGTAAGCCATTGAAAGGCAAAGTTATCAGCTTGGCAAAATTTATCCTTGATGGTAAAGGTAACGTTTCGAAAGATGAAGCAATCAAAGAAGCCGAAGATGGTAAACCTATTGTTTTTCTTGTCGGCGAGGGTAAAAAAGCTAAAATCTATTTCGTCTTCAACGAGGATGGTTCCTTTGCAAGTAAAAAGCTTGCAAAGTTTGCAGACAACAAATTTGTCGGAATAGTAGGAAAATCCAAAGTTGTCAACGGCTTGAACATAATTATTGCCGAGATGATTGAATCGATGGATTAATCAATGTGCTGTTTTTTAACATTTCACACTTCAAGCTGCTTGAACAAAGGGTACAAACCCTTTGTTCAAGTTTATGTGTTAATCTTAACTTTAAACTATGAACAACTTGATTCCACCAGAGGAGATTTCTCGATTTTTAAAGGCTGAACCCGAAGCCCTCGGAAATTGTTGGACTTGGAAATTATTCGACTCCAGTACAGAAAATTTCCTTTTCCTTTCCATTTATTACGAGATTGAGCACAAAGATAAAACAGGAAACCTCGTTTCTGTACAAACTAAATTTGGTTACTTTGAGTTGCATAATTTCAATAGGATAGTTCTGTTTGAACCAAACGAAATATCTTTTGTACAATTTAACGATAAGAAAATAAATTGCCTTGTTGTTGGGAAAAACTGCACATGTTCTTTATATTCGAATATCGACAGGGAGCTTGTACGCTCCAATATGACGGAGATAGACCCCGCATTTCTATTGTCATCACTTCAATTGGCACTCCTCGAAGAAGTAATTTCTTGAGTTTGGTACATTCTTTGCAATACACCCACTTTTAGAAAATCCAGAAATGGGAAGAATTACGGTTTTTAACGATACTAATAAGAAGTTATTACCAAGAAAAAAAATTACAAACAGAATCAGGAACGTGCTTTCATACTTTAAGACAGACTGGGACATTAACATCATCTATGTCGACGAGGTACAAATTGTTGAAATTAACAAACAATATTTAGGACATAATTATGTTACAGACGTTATAAGTTTCGATTTGAGCGATGAGAGAAGTTCAATCGGAGAAGTATATATATGCATCCAGCAAGCTGAACGGCAAGCAAAAGAATACAACGTAAGCCTGGAAAATGAATTATCACGTTTGGCTATTCACGGAGTTTTGCATATTTTAGGTTTCGACGATAGAACAAATGATGAAAAGCAGAAAATGCATAAATTAGAGGATATGTTTCTCAATGAAAGTTAAGATAAATGGAACGGTTGGTAGAGATATTGATTTACTTTGCAACAGAATTGATGAAGAAAAGTGAAATAGACGAACTGGATGTTAAACATCTACTAAACAAAGGATATTCAAAATCCGAGATATCAATTGCCTTGAGTTGGATATTCGAACGACTTGCAAAAGAAAAATCCGAAGTATTTCAAAACTTACATCCCCAGAACAAGTCTTTTCGCTACCTACACGAAGCCGAGCGAGACTTGTTCACACCCGACGGTTGGCAAGAGCTAACCCAGCTATACCTCCTCGGTTTACTGCCTTTGGATCTTATGGAATTATTCATCGATAGAGCAATGATGATGGGATTAAGAAACATCGACGCAGGACTTGTAAAAAAGTTTATCGCAAACTTGCTGTTCGACTCTTCCAATTACGATGGCTTCTATGGCTCGATACGCGATGATTTAATAAATTAAACACTAACTTTATCCCTAAACTACTTTTCAGAGATTGCTAAATTTTAT
>JBKBVP010000439.1:0-1338 GCA_046289495.1 Candidatus Kapaibacteriota bacterium
TTCCCAACAGTTGGACGATTCCCCACGCTTGTCCTTGATGTAGGCGCAAATATCGATGTAAAGCCAAAGTACTTGTACGAATTCGCTGTTATGGGTACAATTTATTACCAAAATATGTTCGGCATTGAAAATCCAAAGGTGGGTCTGTTGAATATTGGCGAGGAAGAAACCAAAGGCTCTGAAATATTGCTCACGACTCATAAGATTTTAAAGAATTCCTCATTAAACTTCATCGGAAATGTCGAAGGGCGCGACGTCCTACTGGGTACCGCCGATGTGGTTGTCTGCGATGGACTTATCGGCAATATCGTGCTTAAATTCGCCGAAAGTGTCTTGGGTTTGTTTAAATCCAAAGTTCGTAACTATGCAAAGAAAAGCATTGTCAATGCCTTGAAAGTAGCAGTTTTGAAACCAGCCCTGCGCAACATACTTAAAGATATGGACTATCAGCAATACGGCGGTGTACCTCTGCTCGGCGTCAATGGAGTTGTAATCATTGGCCACGGCAAATCCTCTCCAGTAGCAATACAAAATATGATTTTTACCGCCCTTGAACAAGTCAAAAAAGATATCAACAAAAAAATCGAAAGAGCATTAAACATTAATTTTGTCGAGAAAAAATCATAAGAAGTATGCCTGCAACAATCACATCTATTGCACACTATTTTCCTCCTGATGTTTACACAAATCAATATTTCGAGCAATATCTCGAAACATCAGACGAATGGATAACCGAAAGAACAGGAATTAAAGAGCGTCGCTTTGCAAAAAATGGTGCTACTTCAGATTTAATCATCCCCGCAGCAAAAGAATGCTTGCAACGCCGTGGAATGAAATTAGAAGATGTGGACTGCATAATAGTAGCAACTGTCACCCCCGACCATATGTTCCCCGCAACAGCGTGCATAGTACAACAAAAATTGGGAATTCCAAATGCATGGGGCTTCGACCTCTCGGCTGCCTGCTCTGGGTTTTTGTTTGCTTTAGTTACTGCAGCAAAGTTGGTTGAATCGGGTGGTGCAAGAAATGTCCTCCTTTGTGGAGCAGACAAAATGAGCGCAATTTTGGATTTTCAAGACCGAGCTCAAGCCGTGCTTTTTGGCGATGGGGCTGGAGTTGCTCTGGTTGAAATGTCTGATGACCCGGAGCTTGGCATAATAGACCACATCTTGCACATCGATGGCGAAGGCGGCAAATACTTGTATCAGGCTGCTGGCGGTAGCGCAAAGCCTGCCTCCTACGAAACTGTTGCAAACCGCGAACATTTTATTTATCAGGAAGGGCAAGCTGTTTTCAAAGCCGCTGTCAAAGGTATGGCCGACGTATCTGTTGAAATTA
>JBKBVP010000440.1:0-1324 GCA_046289495.1 Candidatus Kapaibacteriota bacterium
ACCTCGAGCGTAGACAAGTCGAAGTATAATCAAATTTTGGAGGAATTTAAAAGCCTTTTGTCCAAAGCTGGGCTTTCGGAGCCTCGGCAACCACTTCTTGGCAATTTACTTCCCCCAAATGGCTTTGCTATCTTTATCGTACCAATTGACAGCCAAGCACCAAAGGGAAGATTGATACTCCCGCAAGTGCAAGCTATTCGCGACGTCTTGGACCACAATGGAGCAGTTCTGGTCGTAAAGGAAACTGAGTACAAGCAATACCTTGAATCACTGGGGAAAAAGCCAGATTTGGTTGTATGCGATTCCCAAGTAGTACACAAGATGATAGCCGAAACACCAGAGGATGTAAAATGTACTACTTTTTCCATTCTATTCTGCCGCTTCAAAGGGGATTTAACAACAGAGGTTCTTGGCTCTGCTTATACCGAGGAACTTAAAAATGGCGATAATGTCCTGATTGCAGAGGCTTGTAGTCATCATCCATTACAAGATGATATTGGAAGAATAAAGATACCACGCTTACTGAAGCAGTTCCTGGGTAGGGAATTAAATTTCGAGTTCTACGTTGGAGGTGATTTTCCCGAGGATTTAAAAAAATATAAGCTCATCATTCACTGTGGCTCTTGCATGCTTACGAAAAGAGAAAAACTCATGCGAATTGAGAAAGCAGTCTCGCAAGGTGTTCCCATAACCAATTATGGAATAATCATATCAAAATGCCAAGGTGTTCTCGAGCGAGTGCTCTCGCCATTTCCGGATGTTTTATCGTCGTATCAGAAGCTATTATTAGCTAAGCAAAAGGTATTAACTTTGTAGTTTATGGGATTGTACAAAAAGAATAAAAGGAAATTAAATTACCTTGAAATGCATCCATTTAGGCGTTATGAATTTGAATTTCGTGAAAAAGAATTAGTCGATGTACTTGTTCCAAGGTTTACGAGCAAGTTTGCAGCGAAATACATTTTACCTCGTATGAAAAATCCATACATTCGAGCAAATTTGGACGAGCTGGGAAGCTACCTTTGGCTGAATATCGATGGCAAAACGAGCGTTTCAATCCTAATAGATAAGATGGTTGAAAGGTTTAGCCACCGCGTCGAGCCCGCAACAGAGCGTGTGCTCTTGTTTCTAACACAACTTTATCGAGCTGGATTTATTGGTTTTTATGAACTAACAAAAAGGAGTTAATATGGGAAATATTCTTGGGAATCTCGAGCCCAAAATAGTTTGGGACATATTCGAAGAAATCACACAAGTTCCACGCCCATCGAAACGAGAGGAGAAAATCATTGCTTGGGCAATAAATTTTGCCCAAAGGCACGGC
>JBKBVP010000441.1:0-1296 GCA_046289495.1 Candidatus Kapaibacteriota bacterium
TATTCATCATCTCCACAAATTTTGCTATATCGAAGCTTTTAATGCGCCCTTACTTGCAAAATATTACACCAACAACAATTACTGTTATGGTTGAAACAGATACAAAAGACCCCGTGACTGTTCTATATGGAAAAGAAAATTTAGGCAACATTGCTCAGACTTCTTTCTTCCGTGTAGCCGAGGATCGAAGAAATGAAACTTATGTTCACCGCGTAGTTTTGGAGAATCTTGAAACAAACACAATCTACAAGTATCGAGCAATCCATTTGAACGATACTTCGGAAATTTTTACTTTCCATAGTTACATTACAGAAGGGTATCCTTTTCGCGTAGGACTGATGGGAGACAATCGCTCTGGTCCCGAAATACATTCAAGGAAGTCTCGGAAACTTGCTGAACACAAGCCTCATATCTTGGTATATACTGGCGACTTGAGTTACTCCGGTAAGTATTTTGAATGGAAAAATGAATTTTTTACAAATGATGAACAGAAATTAATTGCAACGGCTCCATTTTATAATTCTCTTGGAAATCACGAAGGTAAAACTGAATTAACAAAAGTTTTCCTCCAAGCTCCATCCACTAAATCTAATGATGAATATTATTATGCATTCGACTACGGTAATGTTCACTTCCTGGTTTTAAACACTGAAGCGGATATTTCTCCGACATCTGCTCAGTGGAAATTTGCAGAAGAAGATTTGGCAAGCACGGATAAAACTTGGAAAATTGTTGTCTTCCACATCCCAGCATACTCGGCTGGGGGTCACGGGGAAAATAAGAAGATGCAAGAATTTACATCCAAAGTACTCGAAAAATATCGTGTTGATTTGGTGTTAAATGGACATAATCATTTCTACCAACGAAGCAAAGTTAATGGTGTTTATCATTTAGTTCTCGGCGGGGGTGGCTCTCCTTTGTACGAACCGAAGGAAGCTCCTTATGTTGAAAAATCTGTTAAAGATTATCATTATGCGATTATGGATGTCAACGGAAATAAGATAAAATTAACTGTTTATGATTTGCGGGATAAAGTTATAGACGAAATCTTGCTGTCGAAGTAATTAGTATTACACAAAATAATCCACAACTTTTGCATCTTCGGCCCTATCCATAATAAAACTTAAGGTCTTCCTGTGGGTTGTATGGTTTTTGTAGATTTCAAAGTCCTCGTTGTCTTTAAATTCTGAAATGATTACTAAATCATAAGCACGAGGGTCTTTTAATTCATTGATTCCAACCTCGTAATATTTTATTTGTGGTATAACAGAAGGTAATTTTTCAAGTGCTTCTTTA
>JBKBVP010000442.1:0-1293 GCA_046289495.1 Candidatus Kapaibacteriota bacterium
ATCTCTTTTCATTGGGTCGTTAATGTTGATCGATGCTCCAGGCGAGTTTATGAAAATCTCACTTAGTTTAATTATATCTGCAGTTGTGATTTACTTTCTTTTCTTTACTTTTGTAATAACATTAGGAATAAAAGCCCAGTTTAGGAAAAAGGAGACTGGCTTTGAGGGTCTTCTGGGAGCCGAGGGTAGGGTGTTGGAAACAATACAGGCAAACGGTAAAGGACGAATTTTGGTAAAAGGGGAAATTTGGGCTGCAACTTCCGATAAAGATATTCCTAAAGGCTCTATTGTAACGGTAGTGAAAGCAAATTCATTTACATTATTTGTTCAACCAAAATAGGAGGCTTACTATGCCATTCTTTTTAGTTCTAATATTGTTTGGTATCTTTATACTTTTATCATCAATTAAAGTGTTGAATGAATACGAGCGTGCTGTAGTTTTTCGTCTTGGAAGGTATATTACTACAAAAGGACCTGGGTTAATAATCTTGATTCCTTTCATCGATAAAATGGCACGTGTAAGTTTAAGAACAGTGACCTTGGATGTACCTCCGCAAGATGTTATCACAAAGGATAATGTCTCGATAAAAGTCTCAGCTGTTGTGTATTTTCGTGTGGTTGATGCTGGCAGAGCTATCATAGAGGTTGAGAATTATCTTTTTGCAACAAGCCAAATAGCACAGACAACTTTGAGAAGCATTCTTGGGCAGTCGGATTTAGACGAGATTCTTGCCGAGCGTGAATCGTTGAACAAAAGATTGCAGTCAATAATTGATGAGCACACCGAACCGTGGGGAATTAAAGTCTCTGCAGTAGAAATCAAGCAGGTCGATTTACCAATTGAAATGCAAAGAGCAATGGCTAAACAAGCCGAGGCTGAAAGAGAACGTCGCTCCAAGATAATAAATGCCGACGGTGAATTCCAGGCAGCTCAGAAGCTCAAAGAAGCTGCGGCAATGATACAAGATTTCCCCGTGGCTTTGCAACTACGTTATTTGCAAACTTTGTCCGATATTGCAACCGAGAAAAACTCCACTACAATTTTCCCAATTCCAATTGATTTGATTTCACCCTTCTTGAAAGGTAACACTCGAAGTAGTGAATAGCGACTTGCTCTTTATCGGATTTTGAATGTGGTCATTGAAATAATCGCAAGCATAACTCCAACAATAAAGAAACGTGTTACTATTTTAGATTCGTGAATATTTTTTCTCTCGAAATGGTGATGCAAAGGTGCCATAAGAAAAAGCCTTCGTCCCGTCCCATATTTTCTTTTTGTGTACTTATAATAAA
>JBKBVP010000443.1:0-1282 GCA_046289495.1 Candidatus Kapaibacteriota bacterium
TTTAAATGTGAGGAAAGTTTGCCAAGAAGTTCTTTCACGCTTTGGAGCAATTCGCCATCGTTTGCTGATGTCCCATTATAGTCTAAGACTAGATTTTCCAATGAAAATTTCTTTAGTCCTGGAACTTCAAATTCAATCATTTTAATTTCTCCAACTTGAATACAAATGCAAAATACACAAAAACAAGAAAACCAACCAATGCTGAGAGAATCAAGGCTACCGTGGAACCAAAAAGATTCCAGATTAATCCAGTGAGCGAACTTGCCAAAAGTGTGGATAGGCTTGAGAAAGAATTATATGAACCAAGTGCGGTTGCTGTTTCTTCTGGTTTCACCAAGTTTGTAATTAGTGCTTTGAAGATTCCTTCGGTAGAAGCATTGAAAAGTCCATAAATTGCAAATACTACAATTAACCAAGCAAGTGTACCATTTAAATTGACAGCAAAATAAACGAGGGAGAAGACAAGCAAACCGAAAGCAAGAATATTGCTTAAACCTATCTTATCGGCAAGTTTTCCCGCTGGAAAAGAGAACAAAGCGTAACTCAAATTGAATAATATGTAAAACATTATAACATTTTGGTCTGAAAATCCGTATTCTTTGACTTTAAGCAATAGGAAAAAGTCTGAGCTATTGAAAAGTGAAAAAATCAATAACGGGATTATAGCTTTTTTATAATTATTTGAAGAATTGATTAGATAGTTCCAAAAAACAAAAAAATTAACTGAAGCATTTCTGGGTCCGATTATCGAAGGTGTTTTCTTTTCTTTTAAGGTAAAACATAACAAGATAACAATTGTCCCAGGTATAGCTGATAAAATGAACAAATTTCGATATTCAATTGCAAAATAATTTATTAATGCCAATGTTATAAGTGGGCCGACAACGGCCCCCAATGTATCGAAACAACGGTGGAAACCAAATACTGTTCCTTTGGTTTCAGTTGTCGACTCGTCTGAAAGTAATGCATCTCTGGCGGAAGTTCTAACGCCTTTGCCAACTCTGTCCATTGTGCGGGCAAAAAAGACCCAAATAGGATGGGGGAGTAGTCCCATTAATGGTTTTGAAATGGAACTAAGTGAGTAACCTATTCTAATGAATGGGACCCTTTTTGAGAGGTTATCCGACCAGGCACCGAAGAAACCTTTACTAAGACCCGCTAATGATTCTGCAACACCTTCCAAAATCCCAATGAATGCAATAGAAAACCCCAATGATTTTAAATAAAGAGGAATTATTGGATATAGCATTTCGCTTGCAATATCGGTGAAGAAGCTAATTAA
>JBKBVP010000444.1:0-1281 GCA_046289495.1 Candidatus Kapaibacteriota bacterium
GCTGCCAGCGTATATCCAAGTACGCGATTGTAGCCAGTTTCTTTCGAGGGAGAAATATCCCAATTGAATTTGCTTTCCGGTTGCATAAGAGACTGAAAGAGAGAGTCGAATTTAATTAACTTAGCAGCAGAATCGACTTTTCTGTAAATTTCCTCTTCCTTTTGAGAGCGCTCCACTAAAGAATTGTTTGCCCAAAACTCGCTTTTTGCAGAGTCTGCCAATGGGGAGATAGAAATTGTCTTTTGCTTTGATTTTGTAATTATGCTGTCTGGTAACGGTTGATTGACAATCGCCTCGGAGATAATACTTACACCACGGAAGTTTGTTTTAACTTCGAATAAACCAGCCAGGACAGTAGCGTTCAATCTTCCAGAAGTTTCTAAATATGTAGGTTGCCAGTATTTATCTTCGAGATTAGTAAATTTTTCAACAAAGCGAAGATTTTCCACGAAATTCACAGCATATTTCTCGCTTGGTTGCAAATCTACTTCAAGCAAATTATAGGATTTTTCTAATATTTTGATTGTTCCAGAAAATGTCGGGTAGAGATTGGTATTTGGGATGACTTTTATGTTGTATACGTATAGGTCGCCATAAAATTCTTTTCCCAAAAGTTCAAATCGGTAGTAACTAAGTGCTTTCTCGGATAGTGGTGTTACAAATTCAGTGTTTGATATTCTAATTGTTTCATCATAGAAATTTAAGAACTCTTTTAAAACAAAAGTGTTCAGCGCACTTGGGATATTGGCTGTTTGGCGTCTGTGGGTGATTTCCGAAAATTGTACTTTATTCTCGTAATCTACATAAAGATTTGAATAAGTCTCCAAGATGAAATTTTTGACAAACTCTTGTGCAATGGTGTCTTTCTTGCTTGTTTTTCGAGCCCTCGCTCTAATGACATTCACCTCCTGGTTTTGTCCGCCGCCCGAAATTTCAAAACCAAAGCTTTGGAATTCTATACTGAGTTTACTATAAAGATTTGCTTGTAGTGTTTTAAATTTAATGAGATTCTCTTTCTTCTTTTTGATTGCTCTACGGATAATTTCCTCGACCTCAATTTCTCCTACCTTTTCGACCTCAGCCAGTTGCACTGGCATCGGATTTAAAAATATTAAGATAGTATCGGAAATGGTATGAGTAATTTCAAATGCCTTTTGTTCGTATCCAAGAGATTGTATTGTTATCCGATTGCCAACAGAGACATTTGGCAATTTAAAAAATCCGCTTCCAGTCGTGTAAGTTCCTTTGTTTGAATTCGATATTTGTACACTTGCACCAGCA
>JBKBVP010000445.1:0-1280 GCA_046289495.1 Candidatus Kapaibacteriota bacterium
CAAGAAGGAATCGTATGCACTTCAAGTGGGCTTATACTCCACAATTGAAGCAGCAAAAGCCGAAGCCGAGAGATTCAAATCTATGCGGCTTCGCGCCGATATTTATACAAAAGTTGTCGACAACGTAACGATGTATGCTGTAGTTATTGGTGATTATCCAAGCCGTGAAAAGGCCGAGTCTGAGAAAGCCATTGTTCAAAGCAAGTGCGGGTGCAATCCCCTAATTATTCAAAAATGAAAAAAATTATTTTTACTCTTCTTGTAATTCCTTGCTTTCTTTTCTCGCAAACTATTTTTCGCAAACCAATTAACGACAATACATTCAAAGAATGGATGGAGTACATCCAAACGTATGCCCCAAGCGACAGCGCCTGGCAAGCCTTCAAGCGGTTCTTAACTTATCATATCAATGCTGCTAATTCTCTGAAAGGTTATAAGATTTGGAAGGAACTGCTGAATAAATTCCCAGTGCAGAAGGAAAAAGAAAAACAAGTACTATCGAGATATTTGCAAAACTTAAAAGAGTTTATTATCTATGGCAATCCCAAAGAAGAAGATTATGAGACACTCGAACAATTCATTGTTGATTTCGCACCAACGGAATATGCTTTTGTTGCATTTCAGCGTCGAGCCGAGAACCTTATCAACTATAAAAAATGGGATTCAGCCAGCGCTATTTTTAGAAAATTTCTACATTTATTTCCAAACAAAAGAGTACACATCGAAAAAATCATTGAAATTCTCCTTGCCCCAAGCGAAGGATTGTCGATGCGTAATCTTGGCCCAAATATTAATTCTTCTGCCGATGAGTGGGACCCATGCGCAACCCCCGACGGGAGGTATTTATTTTTCTCTACTCGTGGTAGACCCGATAGCTATGGCAACTCCGATGTCTATTACTCGAAGAATGAAAATGGAGTATGGCAAAAAGCCCAAAATGTCGGCTCCAAAATTAATGCCAATCGTGACGAGACTATCGACAACATCGATTCCGACGGTAATGGAATTTGGCTTTCAGGTACTTTCGAGGGCACTTTTGGACAATTCGACATATATTACATTAGAAGAAACGAGTCGGGCTGGGGTCAATTAGAACATTTGCCCTACCCAATTAATTCTCAATATGTAGACGAAGGAGCTTGCCTTTCAGCCGATGGCAAAGTATTAATATTTACATCCGATAGACCGGGCGGCGTGGGAGAGTTCCATCCCTATGGAAGCTTGTACCACGGGAGTATAATGGGAAATATGGACATTTACGCCTGTTTTAAAACCGATTC
>JBKBVP010000446.1:0-1277 GCA_046289495.1 Candidatus Kapaibacteriota bacterium
TTTGTATATACAATTCATCATCGTTGGAGACAAAAAGACACCTCACGACTTAGTAAGGCGAACTGTTGCGGAGTTGGGTAATGCAATTTATTTAAGCGACGAGGACCAAGAAAAACTTGGTTATGAATGTTCTAAAATCATCGGTTGGAACAAAATTACGCGTAGGAATATTGCCTTGCTTGAAGCAATAAAGTTAAGGCCGGACTTCATCATTACAATTGATGATGACAATATCCCAATAGACTTAAATTATTTTCGCTGCTTTGATGATATTTTTTCGGCTACTTTTTCCGGTATAATGGTAACTTCACAAACGCGATGGTTTAATGTTGGAGATTTACTTGAGCCACCAGTATATCATAGGGGTTTCCCCTATGACCAGCGGAATAATAGGTTCAATTTCCAAATGAAACCTGTTGTTAACAAAAAGGTTGCTATTGCGGCTGGTCTTTGGCTCGGAGATCCGGATATTGATGCTATGGACAGGCTCGTTAACAAGCCCATGGTGCTAGGTTTTTCAGATTTGTTATGTACTGGAATAGTGGTTGATAACCAGATATTTGCTCCTTTTAACTCTCAGAATACAGCCTATTTATACGAGATTGCTCCATTGATGATGGTTCTTGTCGGAGTTGGACGTTACGACGATATTTGGTCAGCATATATCGCAGAGAGAATTCTTATGGAAACAGAATATTATTTACACTTTGGGAAGCCATTCGTTTGGCAAGAACGAAATACTCAGAATTTATGGCGTAATCTTAGGGATGAACTGCTGGGAATGGAATTTACTCCACAGTTTTGCAAAGATATCCTTAATGCAAATGTTGGAGAAGGTCACTATTTAGAAAAACTCGAAAGATTGTATGAACACTTGAAAAATAAAGACTACCTTCCTTCGATTGTTTACAAATTAGGAAAAGCATGGTGTAAGGATGTTGCAAAAATATTATAGTTTTGAGGTTATGTAATAACGTTTTGCTAAAAGTATACAGAGGAAATGATTAAAGGAAAAGAACTAAATTGCCCCTCCGGCGAAAATACCCAATATGATATTCTTTTTTGTGCCTCTACTTTTAAAACCCCAAACTTAGCTCTGAAATTTTTAAAATCTATTATTAACGTAAAAGGTCGTCATTTGGCAGTGCTTGTAAGTCCCCTCCTCGAAGATATAACAGAATTGGCAAGTAACTTAAAAGATATTACAACTGATGTCATATTATTCCACTCGGACATCGATAATCAATGTTTAGGACGTGCTTGGGGATTCGTTTGGG
>JBKBVP010000447.1:0-1276 GCA_046289495.1 Candidatus Kapaibacteriota bacterium
CGAAAGAGATTTCGAGGGATATCTCATTTGGGATACAAATCTTGATGGAATAATCACAACTCGAGATTTAAACTATTCAATTAATAATCGAGGTAAAAGGACATTCTTACCATGAAAAATTTATTAAAATCGATTGCTGTTATTTTCTTGTTTTGTTGCTTAGATGATGTGTATTCTCAGCCATTATACTATGCTAATGTGTATTTAGATAGTGTAAAATTAACAAAAGGTAACCAACTTGAATTTGTCATAAAATTACAAAGATTAAACGATAATTGGCTCTACTTTGCAAATGCTACTTTTCAATTTGCTTTCGATAGTGCTGGCTACAATGTTTCGCCAGATAGACATTCAATCGAATTACTCCCGGGTAGCAGTGAATTACCTATTATTGCAATACCTGGTATTTTACCTACTCGAAGTTACCTCGTAACCCCAAATGTTCTACCATTAAGGTTTAGTGTCACCATAGCTGGACCGGAAAATTACGAAGACTGTGTAGTTCCCTTATTAGATCAAGGGATAATAATTGGAAAATTTGTTATTAAAACAAAGGATGGGACAGTACCCCCGCAAAAACTACGTTGGCTCGAACCATACGTTTATTATCAAGCCTGTGCTTATAAGCTCGACCATGATAGTTTGTTTTTACCAAATATGTTCTATGCACAGGTTAATGATAATATCGAAATGGACGACAAGATTCGAAGTTACGTAAATTTTATAACTTCTACAGCTCCTCCTCCTAAAACTATTCTTAAGTATTTCGATGTAGAGTATGTAGGTCTGAAAAAACTACGACTCGCATGGGAAACGCAATCAGAAGCCTATGTCGATGGTTTCATAGTTGTTCGTGGCTTACGTACACCAGAAAAGCCTAATGTTGAAGATATTGTTTTTTCCGATACTGTTGCGGATTACCGTAGAAGCGACCCGATGAACCGTTCTTTGCTTGGACTTGGTACCTCTTCCATTGGCAAATCATATTATTATGAATTCGATTCTGTTGCCTACAGAGGTTTGGAATATTGCTACAAGTTACTTTACAAAGACTTTTTCGGAAACATTGTCACTCTTGCTTATGATTGCGAGCGAATACCTAATTCTATTATCACAAAGGCAACACCCTCACCGAACCCATTTAGTGTATCTACTCGAATTGATTATATCGTAGAAGATGATGTGATTTTGGATGCTTTCGTAAATGATTTGAAAGGCAGAATTGTTACTCGTTTGTTAGAAGGTGTTTATACACCAAAAGTACAGCATAGTATTT
>JBKBVP010000448.1:0-1258 GCA_046289495.1 Candidatus Kapaibacteriota bacterium
TATCCGCATAGAGTCGAAGATTTCACCCTCTCGATCTGGTCGAAACGTAAAACCTATCTCGACAGAATCATTGGGTCGAATGACAGCAACGTTGGGGTTGGGTTCAAAGACTGATTTATTACCCTCGAAATCACTAACTCTTTGAGGCTCTTGATAGGTTCCATTATTAATCAGTTTCAACTCTTGTGTTTTAAAATCACCTATCTGACAAGTTCCAAAATCAATGGTATCTGGCACTAAATCTACAGTTAGATTTTCTTGGATTGCGGATAACTTTATACGAATTTGTGGATTAGTTACATCGTTACTTTCAATCAACAACACAGCAGTTTTCAAACCAGAGGGTGCACCACGAACACCCACGAACTTAACGGCACAACTATCAATAGCACCAGGTGGAATAACACTTTGAGAAAAGGAATTTGATAGTAAGAAATGTTCGGGATTATATGACTGTAAAATTTCAACTTTTTTTATTCTTAAATCTGTACTACCTTTATTTGAAACATAGATAATCGTATCCTTGGATTTACAATATGGTAATAAACCGAAGAAAACTGAATCAACGTTGGCAAATATCTTTGCATTTGTACCAAAACCCCTCAGCTCGAAGCGAATTGTGTCTGGACAATCATTGAGTGGGTTGGAAAAATACTCTACAAAGTGAGTAAATTCGTCTTCCCTATCTGGTGTAAATTCGTATATTAGCTTCAAAGTGTCGCCTGGCCTAAGATAAGTAGGTATTTCAGGAACACTGCCCAAAAATTTAAAGTTTGGAGCGCTCGGAGGCTCCTTATCGAAATATGTTGTCCCACTCCCATTGTTAACAATAATCACAGTTGTAGTAACGGACTCTCCAATTGAAACAAAACCAAAATATGTTCCAGATAGGACAATTGAATTACTTTTTACAACATTGTAAATGATCACAATAGTATCATTATGTTCACATTTGTCAAAATGATACACGAAACTTAAAACAAACTTCCCCACGGCACTGGGTATTAAAATCACCTTGTTTTCAACAGCAAATTGCTCTTCTATCAATGCATTCAACGGAATAAATATTTGAACGTCTTCATAATTACTACTTTCAAAATCAATTAACTTTAATGGAACATTACTTGTATTGTGAAGATGATATATAAGCTCTAATGTATCTCCCAAACAAATTTCTCCAAGATTAATTGTATCAACTTTTGTGTTTTTGTAAACAAATTCAGTTCTTGGGAAAATATTGTAATAGGAAACATACAAT
>JBKBVP010000042.1:0-8345 GCA_046289495.1 Candidatus Kapaibacteriota bacterium
ATTCTTTTCAATGTTTTTTTCAACTCGAGGCAATAACTTTGCTCTAACCTCCTTCTGAGTTTTCTTTTCTTCATTTCTCAAGGCATTTAAAATATTCTGGATGTTTTGTTGAGTGAGGTTTTGCTGAGATTTGTTCTGATTAGCTTGATTTTTATTTTGTTCTTGAGGTGTTTTATTTTCATTTTTTGTGGAATCTTTTTGATTTTGATTTTCTTTCTGCCTTTGCTGCTCCATTATCAACATTCGTCTTGCATATTCAAGATTGTATTTGGAATCAAAATCTTTCGGATTAAGCTTCAAAGCCTTTTTGTATTGCTCTATACTCTCTTTATACTTTTTTTCTTTTAGGTACGAATTCCCAAGGTTGTAATGTGCTATTGCTTTTTCGTCTTTTTCTTTTGCTGAATTAATGATCTCTAAATACTTTTGTTGAGATTCGTTATATTTCCCTTGCTTAAATAATGAATTTCCAAGATTATATACAGCTCTTCTCTCATTTGGATTTTGTTCAAGAGCTTTTCTGTAATTTAGTTCGGCTTCTTCATACCTACTTTCTTTATATTTGCTATTGCCTTTCCTTAACAAATCAGTTGAAGTTTGCGACCATAAACTGTTTGCGTAAATTAAGAGTAACAATATTAAAATTTTTACTTTCATTTCTGCTTCCTTTGAATAAAATTATTGAGCAGAATAAAGTACTTATTTTTTTGTTCGGTTATAAAGATTTCGAGTAAAAGTAGCAATATAGCAACAAACAATGGGTACTGAAATTGCGACTCAAAATTGGAATAAATTTTTGTTTCAAACTCAGTTTTATCCATTTTAGCAATTTTTTCAACAATGTTAGATAGATCGGGGTCTATACCAGAATTTAAAAGGAATTCGCCACCACCAAGAACAGCAATTTTTTCAAGCATTTGAGGATTTAATCGTGTTGTGACGACTGAACCATCTTTATCCTTTAGAAAGGTTTTAGTACCACCCTGGTAAACTGGTATAGGACCACCGGAGATTGTCCCCATCCCAATTACATGAATTACGAAATTGTTTTTTGCAGCGAATTCGGCCGCAGACAAAGCATCATCCTCGTGGTTCTCTCCATCGGTTATAATAATCATAGCTTTTTTTCTTTTGCTATCAAAATTAAATTTATCGACAGCAAATTCGATTGCAGTACCAGTTGCAGTCCCTTGGGTTGAAATTAAGTTTGTCTCGATGTAGCTTGTAAACAATTTAGCGGCGCCATAGTCGGTGGTTAATGGTAGTTGAACATAAGGCTCGCCAGCGAAAACTACAATTCCTATTCTGTCGTTTTCCAGCTTATCTATTAACTTCATAATCATTTGCTTGGCTCGCTCCAGACGATTTGGCTTAATGTCCTCGGCTTTCATACTATTGGAAATGTCTAAAAGAATTACAACATCGACTCCTTGCCTCTTTCCCTGAATCAATTTTGAACCAAGCAGAGGATTTGCAAGAGTAACAATTACAAGAGAAAAACCAAGAGAAACTAATAAAAATTTGAAATTAGATTTAGAGGATGAAAGTCCCGGTGCAAGGTTACTTAGTAAATCTATTTCCACAAATTTTGCCAAAAGCGACTTTTGCCTTTGCCTCTCCCAAATGTAAAGAATTATAAAAATCACAATTAATAAAAATGCCCAAAAAATATATTCATTACCCCAAGCAAACATTTTGCAGAGCCATTAAATGATAATTACTTTTTAAAACCAACAACTATTCCGAAAATAGGAATCTCCACTCGAGGCAATTCCGGATGAGTAGTTTTAAATTTGATTTTTCCACTAAAATTTCCAATGTTATTCGGAGCAACTTTCACTTCGAGAGTGAAATCCTCATCTGCTTTCAAAAGTATATCAGGCATTAAATTAGAAAAGATTATATCTGGTGGGTCTGTTTGCGGTTCCTTTATTTTAAAATCCTCGCCAGAGGTATTTTTTAGAATCAACTTGAATGTGGCAGTATCTCCAATGTATAAATTCGAAGCCATAATCTTCGAATCAGGGAAGAACTTTAAAGGAGGAACAAATTCAGCTTTCAAGTAATAATAGGTTTCCGTTTTCATTGGGTCGTTTGTTTCGAAAAAAATTGATTTGGTATGAATTCCCGGACTTCGGGGTACCATCAAAGTCACATTCATTGTGGCATAGCCGTTTGGTTCGATATTGTATTTATCCAATGGAGCAGCAGTACAACCACATCCAGGCTTGACATTTAAAATTTTTAAAGTATCATCACCATCGTTAAAAATTTTTATCTTTGCTTTCAATGGTTCATCAACATTGCGGACTTTTCCCCAATCATATGTATCTCCGTTTTCAAAGCGTATTCTTGGTGCTGCGGATAAAATACCCACGCAGAGAAAAATGCACAAAAATGATAATTCTCTCTTCATTTTGAAACTCCCTTTCAAAATGAATTATACGAAAAAAATTTTTTTTTCTTTTATTTCAAATGCAAATAAAATACTGAATAGACATTTGTCACAATTCTTAAAGGTTTGTTATTAGATTGTTCCGAGGGTGGAATTTTGTGGACTAATTTTATTTGTTGAATGATTTTGCTATCTTTAATCATTCCTGTACGCCTGTCTAAAACCAAATGACCATTCTGTTTACCGGATAGTTCAGCCAAATCCGTATCCAATTCCCTTACCTTATCTTTATTAAACTGAATATCTGAAGTAAGGTTTACCCAAAGGGTATCGTTTCTCAAAGAATTCAATGTGTAAGTATTAACTATTTTTGATGGTATGGGTTCTGTGGGAAATAAATGAATTTCCCAGCTGTCTCCAGTAGTAACAAGTTGCTCAGGATATATGTTGAAAAGTTTTTCGAAGGACTTTTTTAATTCATTCTGATTAAAGAAACTTCCAACTATCTGAGAAAGCATAGATTTATCAATTCCTTTGAATTCATTGGATTTCGACATTTGGCCAATCACAGAATTTAGTAAAGAATCCACGCCAAAGATAGTTATATTTTTCCCTTTTTTATCCACTGTCAACTTAAATTCTTTATCAATCAAGTTCCCGTAAAAAATATCCAAAGGGGTCTTGTGCTTCGACTTTAATTGAGTATTTACCTCAAAGGTGAATAATTGTGTACTAATGTTTTGTTGTATAGTTTTAAATTTCACTAAAAAAATATAATTGCTAAAGGTATCTTTCTCTTTTGGTTGAATTGCATAAAGAATTTTTTGAATATGGCTGGTAATAGCATGCAACGTGTCCATTTTCTGAGTAATTTTTTGTTCCAATCGACTCTCAAAGAGATACTCTTTGCCAAGTTCAGGGTTTAATTCGAGAAGGAATTTATTTGAGTTATGTTGTTCCACAAACTCTTTTGAATCTGGTAGGTTGGAGTCTCGTCTTTCATCAGCTACCTTTTTGGCTTCGCAAGCGAAAATCAAAAGAACAAACAACAAGATTAAAAAAAACTTCGACATTTTTACTCCAAAATAACAAAATTAACTACTAATTCGTTTTTAATATATGATTGAATTTTAAAAATGTGAATATGCCTTTTTTTAAACTTTTTTCGAGCTATAGTCCAGCGGGAGACCAGCCCAAAGCGATAAAGGAATTAGTTGATGGCATAAATTCTGGATTAAAGCATCAAGTACTCCTTGGGGTTACCGGCTCTGGTAAAACATTCACTATTTCCAACGTAATAGAACAAGTGCAAAGACCAGTTTTAGTGATTTCTCCTAATAAAACTCTTGCCGCACAACTTTATAGCGAATTCAAATCATTTTTCCCCGAAAATGCTGTTGAGTATTTCATATCTTATTACGATTACTATCAACCCGAAGCCTATATCCCACAAACAGATACATACATTGAAAAAGATTTTTCAATCAACGAAGAAATCGATAGACTTAGAATTCGAGCAACAAGCAGATTGGTCGAGGGTAGACGAGATGTAATAATCGTTGCCTCAGTTAGTTGCATTTATAGTATAGGCTCAAAGGAACAATTCGAACAGTTTCTTTTCCCAATACACAGGGGGATGCAAATTAGTAGAAAAGCCCTTATGAACAAATTAATATACCTTTACTACAATAGAAACGATTTGGATTTCAAAAGAGGTTGTTTTCGGGTTCGAGGCGACACAATTGATTTAATTCCTCCTTATGAATATGATGTTGCTATCCGTATAGAGCTTTTTGGAGACGAAATAGATACTATTTCATTAATTAATCCGACAAGCGGTAAAATTTTAAAAACATTCGAAGAGTATACAATTTATCCAGCTAAACTTTTTGTTACAACTGAAAGCAGACTTCAGAGAGCAATTGTTGCTATCCAAAATGAGCTTGTCGAAAGACTACGAGAATTACGTTCACAAGGTAAACTTTTGGAAGCTCAAAGGCTCGAGCAAAGAACACTTTTTGACATTGAAATGATGAAAGAAATTGGCTATTGCTCTGGAATAGAGAATTATTCAATGCATCTTTCGGGAAGAAACTTCGGAGACACACCAGAAACCATAATCCACTACTTTCCAAAGGATTTTTTAACAATAATAGACGAAAGCCACGTGACAATTCCCCAGTTAAGAGGAATGTATAATGGAGACCGTTCCAGAAAACAAACACTTGTAGACTTTGGCTTCCGATTGCCATCAGCTTTAGAAAATAGACCTTTGAAATTCGAAGAATTTGAGCAACTCGTCAACCAAGTTATTTACGTAAGTGCTACCCCCGGACCTTATGAACTTGAAAAAACCGGCGGCGTTGTAGTAGAACAAATTATAAGACCGACAGGTTTAGTCGACCCTGAAGTTTCAATCCGACCAATAAAAAATCAAATCGACGACTTAATAAATGAAATAAGAAAAAGGGTTCGAAATGGCCACCGAACACTTGTCACAACGCTAACTAAACGAATGGCCGAAGACCTTGCTGAATATTTAAATCAACTTAATATTAAAGTGGCGTATATTCACTCAGACATCGATGCATTGGAAAGAGTAGAGATAATACGTGACCTTCGTTTAGGGAATTACGACGTACTCGTCGGTGTCAATCTGCTGCGCGAAGGCTTGGACTTGCCCGAGGTTTCCCTCGTTGCTATTCTTGATGCCGACAAGGAAGGATTTCTCCGAAGTGAGAGGTCTTTGCTACAAATTGCTGGTAGAACCGCACGAAATGTTGATGGTCTTGTCATCCTTTACGCCGATAAAATTACAAATTCAATTAAAAATTTTGTTGATGAAACAAACAGACGGCGTAAAATTCAATTGGAATTCAATAGAAAACATAATATCAATCCCAAAACAGTTTATAAAACATTAGAAGAGATTCTTAATTCAACTTCCATTGCGGATATACAACAACTTCGACAAAATCGAAAAGTACAGAAATACATGCAAAATCAATCAAATTTTGCCGAACCACTAGTTAAATACTTAAATGAAAAGCAAAAAGAAGAACTTTTGGAACAACTATTTAAGGAAATGAAAGAAGCTGCAAGAAATTTAGATTTCGAGCGCGCAGCTGAGATACGCGACGAGATTGCAAGATTAAAAGGAGATTTGAATTTATCCCCAAAAGGGAAGAAAAAGTTAATGAACTAATTTTATATAAACCTTCCAATATAACTATCCCACCTATATTGATGAATAAATTTTAAGATTGTTTTAATTGTAGATTTATTTTCACAAGTATATCTTACCTTTTGTTTAATTTATTTAACTTGATAACAGAGATATGAGGAAATTCTTAATTGCTTTTTTTGTAATATCCTTTGTTTGCATTTTAATAGATACTACAATAGTCCACGGGAAAAAAATTATACAGCATAAAAAACACCCCAATTCAAAAACAATTCTGAAGCCAAACGTTATCGAATCATTAAAAAAATTGAAGTTTTATCTCCAAGGTTTTCATAATATTTCAGACGATCCGTTTCAAAATACAACAAATCCTGTGGATGCAAATTCAATATTTTCAAATGAGATTTATAAAACAAAGCTTTTAAACACCATTTTACAATGGCTTGGGACACCATACAAGATGGGCGGCTCAACTAAGAAAGGAATTGACTGCTCCAATTTTGTTGCTCAAATTCTTCGACAAACCTTTGGAATTAATTTCCCCGCAAATGCACAAACTCAATCCCGGTTGTTCAACCCAATCAACGATTTAAAGGAACTTTCCTTCGGGGATTTAATATTCTTCTCCGGGAGGAATAAGAAGTCCAAGCGAATCGGTCATGTTGGAATATACCTTGGCAATGGTGTTTTTGCACATTCTTCAACTGGTAAGGGTGTTATCATCACTCACATTTCCGAAGGGTACTACGGCGAAAGATTCCGCTTCGGTGGTAAGCTGTCTTTGGATGTCTTTAACATTGTCTACAAATAATCTACTTCTCTCAATAGCTTACTTACTAATTAATTAATTCAAATTTATTTACCATATTGTGAATTAAACACAAAACCCACTCAATAATTTATCCAAATTTTATGATATTACCTTAATGTAAAGCTCTCGTCCAAAATGTATTTAAAACGTACACGTTCTTTATACAAAGAAATTAAGCAATGAATAGCCCACAACTTAAATGAAATTTAGACTATTATAAAATTTCAAATTAAAAAGGGGCACTCGTAAATGAGTGCCCCCTGTGGAGAAAGTATCTTCAACTATCTGTTTATTATCATTTGTCTTGTAAGGATCTTTCCACCAAACTCGAGAGTATAGGTATACACACCACTCGCCAAATTCAGCTTTCCAGCATCCACAAGAACGGAGTGATACCCAGCATTGACATCAGTATTCAATAGCTCAAAGTTAATATCACCCAGCAAATTGCTAATTGTGACTCGCACTCTTCCATTTTCGGGGATAAAGAAATCAACTTTTGAAATACCGCTAAATGGATTTGGCTTGTTCTGATATAATTCCAAGGAACCCATTTCCCCGGGAACTTCGAGTATAGTTTTGAATGTAACTGTAACTACACATTCGCTGCTCCAAACTTCACCACATTGGTTGTAAACTTTAACTTTGTAGGTTCCAGCATCTTCGGACGTCGCAGAGGATATTTCTAATGTAGGTTCAGTTACATTTAACTCCTGGTCGTCTTTGTACCACTGATAATTCAAGTTGTCGCCAGTTGCATCAATAGTTAAAACAATGGGTTGCCCAGTATTCACCTGATATGTTGCTGGTAAATCACTAACAATTGAGGGCTTGGAGAATACAGCAAGGGTAGCTGGTCCGACGGTTTGTTCGTCGAAGCCTTCGATTGTAATTGTCACCGAGTACAAGCCAGCATCCGTCAAATCAATGTTTGATACAGTAAGATTAGAAGTATTAACTCCGGAATATTTACCACCCTCTTGCAGAGCTACACCGTTGAACTTCCATTGATACTTGAGCTCGAAGCCAGGGACTGTAGACGAAGCATTAACAGTAAAGGTGACGTCTTCGCCTTCGCATGCTTGTTGGTCCGAAATTGGCTGAGCAATAATTCTTGGCTTTTCAATCAATGAAATAGGCTCGGAGGTGTCGGCACCACACAAACCTTCGACGACAACATAATAATTGGAGCCGAAATCGGCTGGGCGAATATCTCTTATAGTCATAATCGATGATTTAGTACCGGCTATTCGATCATTATCCACCAATGGTGTTGTTCCGCGATACCAGCTTATCTTTGGTTGCAACAAAGGATTGTCTTGGGCAGTAAAATGCACATCAATTTCAAAGGTTGCAACCGAACCTGTTGTTGTGTAAATAACCTTTGGTTGACGAGTAATTTTTGTTGGTTCGACAGCATACAATAATGTTGGTTCTGTCCAGACGGGTTCGGCTTCGCCGTTTCCAGAAATCTTGCAAGTGTAGACGCCTCCCATATCAAATGTCAAAGGTGGAAGTGGATAAATTGCCTCGGTTGCTCCGGGAATTTCGACGTTATTGAAGTACCATTGATAAGATAATGTACCCCCAAAATCAATTTCTGCTACAACAGAGAAGTAATTATCGGTAGAGCCAACGCAATTGATTACTTCTTTGGGCTGACTTAAAATTCGAATGTGTGGATTCAAAGTATTGGCACCAATGTAATAAGCTTTGTTCCTTTGATTCCCATCAACGTCGAATTTTTCAATTTCGTCCGAGAGTATACCTAATTCAACCAATGGATAGGTGTAATATAGTGCTCTGTTGATTTTTGCAATTCTGGGATTGTCATCAGAAAGAAATTCAGCAATCATAGAAACAGAGTTTAAATCTAAACCAGTGATCGTTTGCCAGGTTGCTAAGTCGGGTATATTATCAAATATACCAGATACTAACACAGAACCCGAGGTATA
>JBKBVP010000449.1:0-1258 GCA_046289495.1 Candidatus Kapaibacteriota bacterium
CCTGGGATAAGTCTCAAGTTGGAACATTGTATCAAGAGATAGTACTGAAAACAATGGGCTTTGAAATCCCTATCAAATTTTGGAAGAAAAACGACAATTTGCGTTTCGAAACTTCATTTATGGATCAGAATCAAATTCTTGTTGTCACTCCAAACGCTGGTTGGCAAATTCAAAATGGAAGCACTACAGACATTCCTGTCGATGAGCTCGAAGGTGTAAAGGCTCAAATTCTTAATCAAACATTTGCTTCTCCCTTGAGTATTGACCTCGAAGCGGAGAAGAGCACAAGCAATTTCGCAATTCAAGGCATCGAAAAATTAGGTGATGCAAAATGCTACAAAATGCAAATGACACCAAAGGATACGGGAAACAACAAATCCGTCGGGAATTTTTGGTTTGAAACAAATTCGTATCTGTTACGGAGAATTGTTTTTACTGGCGGTGAGAACGAGGGACAAAACTTTGCAATGGAAGTCAAAGAATATCAAAATGTTGGTGGGCACATCTTTCCCAAAATGTTGGAATTAACCATCGGGCAAGACCAAAATGTAAGTGTAGAATTTAAAAACATAAAAGTAAATGAACCAATCGATGATGGCTTGTTTAAAAAATAAAATGTGCGTATGAAAAAAATTTTGTTTTTGTTAATTTTTTTCGGTTTTGTAGCCTGTAAGGAGTCTGCTGAAAGTATTGTTGAAAAAAATATTCAAGTGCGTGGCGGTAGAGATAGTTTTAACAGAATCCAAACTTTGTTCATTCAAGAGAGCATCAACACTATGGGGCTGGATGTCCCCGTCAAACTGTACATTTCTCGGCCCAACACAATGAGAACAGAGGTGAATTTCGGTGGTCAAAGTCTTGTTACAATACTCTTGCCAGATACTGCCATTGCAATTGTCGATAACAACGTGACCTCCTTGCCCCCCGAGGCAAAGACAGAAATGAAAAAAAATTTGGAAAATCAATTGGATTACTTAAGGTCTGAATTTTTTAACCTTGAACAAAGAGGTGGTAAAATTCTGGGCATAACCCAAGAGAATTTTAAAGGTAAGCAGGCACACAAGTTTAAGGTTTCTTATTCCGATGGCTCGATTTCCTACTTATACATAGACCGAAGTACTTATTTGAATTTAGGTACAAAGACCGAAAAAATCATCGATGGAAAAAAAATGGAGCTTGAAACAGTTTATTCAGATTATCGAAAATTTGTTAAGCTCATGGTGCCAACAAAGACCGAGGTCTACAATGGTAAGACTTT
>JBKBVP010000450.1:0-1256 GCA_046289495.1 Candidatus Kapaibacteriota bacterium
GATTACAAAAATGCAATGCAAAGTTTTATTTCATACATCAATCGTTCACAAAAGAAAGATTACTTCTACTGGCTGGCTCGAACATATGTTGCAGAATGCTTATATCAGATGAATTACTTTGAACAAGCCATAAATGAATTGACCGAACTCTTCTATAGTGATGAATTACAAACAGAAATAAAAGCCAATGTCGTGCTTAAATTAAGCGAAATTTACTGCAAGGAGAAGGAAATGGAAAAAGCAAGATATTATTTCGAACTTTATAAAACCATTTTACCAAATACAACATCGATTGAATCCTTGCAATGTAAGTAAGTCATCATTATAAAATATTTCGATTATTACATATCTTTTAATGAATATATATCCCATCAAATAGCCTTGTAGGTAAGATACCACCTTCAAAAAAGACTTAAAGATTTATTAAACAAACAAAAATTTATTTGTAGAGAAAGACACTATAAAACAAATGGTCTGTGGAGGGCTTATCCCAACCCGACTTATTTGATGTGGAAGTTCGACATGAGGATTCAGATTTATGGGTTCCAGTCGCTATGGGTGTAAAAGGACTATCCACTACAATCTACCTATAGGAAAGCATGATAGTAAAGGTCCGGATATGAGTCTTACATCCAATCAAAATTTAAGGAACTTATTTTTTCAGAACCAATACTCATTCACAAAATGTCGTATTTACGAAATATAATTAGATTTAACTATAATTACAATACCTAATTTCGAATTTTATTATCTTTGAAATTTATCCCAAAGCAAAATTGTTTTGTTTGTTGAAAATTTATGGATAAACTAATTTTCGACGTTAAGTTTGATTGTATCATCGCACTAAACTCCCAACTCCCCTCTTTAAGTTTTTTCGCAAAATATTTTAATGACTTGCCAATAATTGGTGCCGATGGTGGGGCAGTAAAGTTATTCGATAGAGGAATTATATGCGATTATGTTGTGGGGGACCTCGACACTTTCAAGAAATCTGGCGTCGAGGAATTTTTCACCAAAACCGAGATTGTTTATAATCCCGACCAAGAAATAAATGACTTTGAGAAAGCATTAATATTTGCGGATAGCAAGGGTTTTAAAAATATTCTCATAGTTGGGTTTCACTGTGGTGAGCTTGAACATACACTTAATAATTGGAGTATCTTGAAAAAATTTCAGACAAAATTAAACTTATGCATTTACGATAAAGGTAGATATGCAATACCATTAACTTATTCAGTAGCATTAGATACTTCAAA
>JBKBVP010000451.1:0-1250 GCA_046289495.1 Candidatus Kapaibacteriota bacterium
GATAATCACAGCTTTGGTGTACGAAGTGACACGTTCTTCAATGTCTTTGAGCCTTGGATAGAATGAGCCATCTTCTGAAAATACAGGAACTGGTACCCCACCACAAAGTTTTACCATCTCTGGATAACTTACCCAATAAGGGGCAGGGAATATAACTTCTTCTTGTGGATTCAAAATAGCCTGAAGACATACCATAATTGCTTGCTTTGCACCACTGGAAGCTATTACATTTTCTGGTGCCACTAATCTGTTGTAAAACTCCTCCGTATATCGAATTATAGCTTTTTTGAGAGAGGGAATTCCATCTGCAGGAGTATACCTAACTTCTCCAGAATTAATTAAGTTTGCAGCTGCCACAAGAGCCTCCAATGGCGCTTTACTTTTGGGTTCGCCACCACCGAGATGAATTACAGGTTCACCCTTTTCCCTCAGTATTGCCGCTATCTCATTGAGCCTCAACGTAGCAGAGGCTTTAATGGTCTTACCAATTAAACTTAAACTCATTCTCTTTCACCGTAGTTTTATGAATCAATATGTGTAAAAAACAAAATTCCAAAAAAACAAAGAGAAAAACAAACAAAATGAGTTTATAAAAATATTTTGTTTTTTTAAAATTTTTTAAATTACAATTTGCAAGATGCAAAATGTCCAAAAATTTGGAGTTCCCATGAAATTAATAACTGTTCTCGTCGTGTTTTTACTTGCTGTTTATTCTTTATCATGCTCTCCATTTTACCTATTTCTCGGCGGCTCAAACATCATACCAACCGGAAAATTCAAAGAAATCGACAAAACCTCCCTCGGCTTCCACATTTCTTTTCAAGAGCGTTCGTTCTGTAATTTGTGGTATGGTTTTCGCATCGACGTCTCTAAACTTGACTCTCTTGAAAGCGTACCAATAAACACAAATTACTTCGATTCGTACTTGTTGTTCTCTCCTGAAATTCGCTATGTATTTCTACTCTCGGGTAATAACAAATACGACGACACATTCTATTTCTTCTTTCAAGGTCTTTTTCACCTCTCGTCAATTACCCGAAAGCAAGAAATCGATGAAAGTAATTTAGGACTCGGTGCTTCATTAGGTACTGGGGTCGGTTTCTGCTTTAAATTATTTAAAACATGTTGGGCTATTGAAATCGATGGTAAATACTCTGCACCAAACTTCATTCTCAAATCCAAACAAAGACCATCTCTTACAAATTACAACTTCAGTCTCACATTAGGAGTCAATCTATGAAGAATCTAAT
>JBKBVP010000452.1:0-1233 GCA_046289495.1 Candidatus Kapaibacteriota bacterium
AATTCCATATGCATTTAAGGAGAAGGTTACGTATTTTTCGAAAAGCGTTAATTTTTCGGGATTTTGCGAATATTTTGCTTTGAAACCGTTTTTTAAAGTTTGTTCCGTAAAATATGCTCGAAGCATTGCAAGCAAGTAATTTCCTTGTTGAGTTCCTATAGGAGGTTTGAATTGTTTACCGTCGGTGGTTTTTAAATCTGGAAATTTCATTAGTACACCTTGAGGAATAACGATACTTATATCGTTACGTTTGAAAATGAAACTTTCATCGCAAGTAAATCTCGTACTATCTTGAATAATTCTTCCAGCCTGATCTCTTATGGTTCTCAATGGACAAGGGTCTGTGTATCCATGTACAGTTATTAATATCTTTTGATTCGAATAGCATGTATCCAATACTTGAAGTAGGGAGTCTATTGTTGGATAAAAATAGTCATTTAACCATTTGTCATTTGTTTCTGCTGCACTGACGTAGAAATATCTTTCGTCGGGTCTAAAATCTGTCGAATCGATAAAATTAGACAGTGAAAGGCAACCTGTAGCAGAGCGTCGCCAAAGCTCCTGTAAATTACTCATTGTAGTTGGATACCAATAACCAGTTACAAAAAATGCTAAGCCCTTTTTCATTGAAAAGCTTATAGTTTTGGAGGGTTTTTTTATACAATGTCTACTTAGAGTCATTTCCAATATTGTATCCTGATATATTTTCTTTGGTGTGATAAATTCTATACTGGTAGAAAAGCACGAGTCGCAATTTGATTGGCAACCACTGAAAATTTCTTTTAATTCGAGCTTGTATTTCGTCCCAAATTCAAGCTCATATTTTGTCTTCGCCGAACAAATTTTGGCGTTCATTAAATACAATCCATTAACATCGATAGCTGAGTCTAATAAATTAGCATTGAAATCATAGCAATATTCGTTCAGATGCACAATCAGGTAGAGTTTGGGAGGTGGGGGAGGAGCGCAAGTGAATTCTCCGCTTTTCAGTGGAAATCTGTACAGGTCGTAACCGCCAACGTTTTTTAAAATTAGATGAGTTGCTTTACCCAAGGAGTCCTTTGTAATAAACACTACGGAATCGCGATATCTATTTGATGTGAAATAGATGTTTAATTCAGAATTATTTTTTCTAACATGTGGATAGGGAATAAAGGGAAAACGTTCATCGGCAGTTGTGTTTATGTACTTTTCACCTTCTTGAATTTTTTTTACATTACCCTTCTGCGTGAT
>JBKBVP010000453.1:0-1231 GCA_046289495.1 Candidatus Kapaibacteriota bacterium
TGAATGACTTTCTCCGGCGCTCCTTTTACTAAAATGTAAACCTTATCATCAACTTTAGTTCGAACACCCATTAATTGGTGCTCCGATTCGAAAGGTATATCTACAAACACCTGATGGTCTGGGGTATGAAATTTAAATTTCTTAGCAGCAATCATCAAAGCTGCTTCTGTTGGGTCGCCGGTGATTTTCCACTGCTCGTTTTCTAATTTAATAGAGCTCTCTGTGCATAGAGCAGAAATGTAAATTGCAAACTTAGTGGCTTCGTTGTATTTATAATCAATGACCTTTTCCGACTTTTGGTCTATTGCTAATCCCTTTGCTCCATATCCAGCACCTGTGACTAAATATGTATTTTCATCAATTAGATACTTCGTGACAGTCATTTCGTTTTTAGTCAATGTTCCAGTTTTATCGGTACAAATAATATTAGTACTTCCGAGTGTTTCAACGGCAGCAAGTTTTTTGACAATGGCTTTATGTTGTGCCATTTGTGAAAGCCCGATTGAGAGAGTTATTGTGACTGCTACAGGCAAGCCTTCTGGTATCGCAGATACAGCCAATCCCACAGAAGTAAGAAACATAAGCACGAATTCATTCCCTCTTAAGTATCCAATAATGAATATTACCGTAATCACTAATAAAATGGCAATACTCAGTGCTTTACCAAATTTGGCAATTTGTATTTGAAGTGGTGATTGAGCCTCCTCTGCTTCGGACACTTTCTGGGCAATTTTCCCAAATTCCGTATTCAGACCAACCGCCGTTACGACAGCAATTCCACGTCCTTTCTGAACTATGGTTCCGCTGTAGACCATATTTACTCTATCGCCGAGGGGTGCGTTTTCGGGCACTTTGGCGTTGTGATTCTTTTCGATTGGGAATGATTCTCCAGTTAACATCGACTCGTCGACAGTTAAATTGTTCGAGTCTATCAGTCTACCGTCTGCTGGCACCCGAACCCCACTCTCGAGTATTAATAAATCTCCGCAGACAACCTCTTGAGTGGGGATATTCTTTTGTTGCCCATTTCGGATGACCCGAGCAAGCGGAGCTGCCATTTTCTCGAGAGCTTTAAGGGCATCGGAAGCTCTTCGTTCTTGGATAAAGCCTATGAGTGTATTTAAAATTACGACAGCGACGATGACGAATGTATCTTTAATGTCCGAAATAAATGCGTTTAAAATCGCAGCAATTATTAGAATAATGATAACTGGATTGTTGAACTGTTCCA
>JBKBVP010000454.1:0-1221 GCA_046289495.1 Candidatus Kapaibacteriota bacterium
ACATTTAATGCTCTTCTCCGTATTTTAGTTTTAATAAATTGGTTTAAAGATGAAGAAATTTCGATTTTTTATTATTTTCCAATTGCTTGTCACAATAATTGAAATGAATATTTTTGCTCAGGACAAAGGAGTGTCCAAATTATACACACTGAAGGAATGTTTAAAATTGGCAAGGGAGAATAATCCCCAAGTAAAGATTGCAGAGTCTCAGCTCTCACTTGCAGGAGCCGAGATTACTTCTGCTTTTGGGAATTACTTGCCAACAGCAAGTTTTAATGCTGGGTATACAAGACAACTTAACGTTGAAAGTGGGCAAAAAATAAATATCGGGGGTCAGACAATCGTCGTTGGAAGGATCGAACCAAACTCCTACAATATGAGCCTGTCTTTAAGTTACAATATTTTTGATGGATTTGCACGCGAGGCACAATATAGCTCGGTAAAAGAAAATCTAAATTCCACATACTCTAAATATTCGCAAACACTTCAAGAAATCGAGATGAACATCTACCGAAGTTACGTGAATGTACTTAGAGCGAAGAAATTGCTTGAAACAAGGAAACAAGATATAGAAGTGGCAAAGAAGGAGCTTGAACGCACCAACGCAAAATACCAAGCTGGTAGCATTCCTTATGCAAATATCATTGCACAGGAGGCAGAATTAGCGAACAAGGAAATATACCTTATTCAGGCTGAAAACGATTTAAAAAATTCAAAAATTGCCCTTATGACGGCGATGGGATTAAATCGTGATTTAGACTTTGATGTGGAGGAAGCCGATATAAGTGCCGATTTAACTTTGGAAGAAATACAGAAATTCAAGCAAGAGCTCGGCAATCCAGAAGTTTTAATTAAAACTGCCTATTCTAAGCGGTACGACTACGCAGCAATGGAGCAACAGATTCAATCCAGTCGAGCTAATATCACCATTGCTCGAGCTGGATACTTTCCAACACTTTCTGCTTACGGAGGTTGGAGTTGGGCTAACAACGAGTTTCGAAACTTTTCAGAATTAGGTCGTTCTTTTGTAGGCTTGGCACTCCGAATCCCAATATTTGAAAACTTTAAATCAAATTATCAAATAGAATTAGCAAAAGCCCAACTTGTTCAACTTGAAATGCAGAAATTTCAGCTCGAACAAAACATCAGAAATCAGATTATTCAAGCTTTGAACAACCTCGATGCTGCGGAAAAGCAATTTCTTGCTGTAAAGAAATCTCT
>JBKBVP010000455.1:0-1208 GCA_046289495.1 Candidatus Kapaibacteriota bacterium
TGAACGAAAACACAATAAGCTGCTTTTTCATAATTCAAAATACGCCATACACGATATAATAGGCGATACGAACATACTTCGAAATGCTTCCTATGATTTAATTAAACGTTTTTACAAAGATTGGTACCGCCCAGACCTAATGGCTGTTATCGCTGTTGGAGACTTTGATGTCGACCAAGTTGAAAAACTTATCAAAGATAAATTCTCGGTAATACCGAAAGCCAAAAAACCAAGAAAACGGGAATATGTTTCTATTCCTTCGCATAAAGATGTTTTTGTTTCTGTAGCTACCGACAAGGAACTTTCCTTCCCCCGTGTTGGGATATACTTTAAAGGGGGTAAAATTGAACAGAGCACATTTAGAAATTATCGTGATGGTTTATTATCCCAAATTTTTTCCAATATGTTTAACCAGCGTTTGAAAGAATACCTTCGAAAAGAAAATCCTCCTTTCAAATTCTTTGCCGTCTCTGGATTAAATCCCTTGGGTCGATTAAATAGTGTTTATGTTATGTTTGCCGGAGCTATCGGAAATGCGATAGACAGATGTATTGAGACACTACTAACAGAAGCTTTTCGAGTATTACAACATGGTTTCACTCCAAGTGAATTTGAAAGAGCCAAAAAAGAGATTCTTCGACAGTATGAAAGCCAATTTAATGAACGGGATAAATCTGAATCAATTTTCTATGCATTAGAGTATTCGAGAAACTTCCTCCAAGGCGAAGGCATTCCCGGAATAGATTATGAATATGAGCTTGTTAAGAAGTGGTTACCAGAAATTCAATTGGATGAAGTTAACGCCCTAAGTAAAAAGTTCATTAATAAGGAGAATGTACTTATAGCAGTAAGTGCTCCTGAACGACCAGACGTAATTATACCAAATGAAGAGAACGTCAAGCAGATGTTTTTTGAGCTTTCCGAAAAAGCACTTGCGCCTTATGTTGATGTTACTCCAACTAAACCATTGTTCGATAGACAAGTTACGAATGGTAAGATCATCAAAGAAAGATATCTTAGGGGTCTGGATGCTACTGAATTAGAATTGAACAATGGTGCGAAAGTTGTCTTGAAAAAAACGGATTTTAAAAACGAAGAGGTAGTCTTCCATGCATATAGTTTTGGTGGTGCTTCTTTAGTTGCAAAAGAAGATTATTACAATGCAGTCTATTGCAGGGAATTTATTACTGAAAGTGGGGTGGGTAAAT
>JBKBVP010000456.1:0-1174 GCA_046289495.1 Candidatus Kapaibacteriota bacterium
ACGAGTCTTGGAGGATTTCGGCAAAATGTACATATTTGTTAAGTTCAATGAAGATATTGAATTCAATTTGACATTATTTGATTTTCTTGGAAGAGCGGTACAACAGAGTAGACACTACGCTTCGTATGGCAATGATTACATTTACAGTATTAATAAATCTGCTTTATGTTCGGGTATATTCTATCTTACAATTAACACAAGAAATTTTATCGAATGTGTACCCTTGACAATTTTGTATTAAAACCAAGATGAAAGATTATTACATACTTTACCATTTGGTAGAGGAGTTAAAGTTTCTGAGGGGATGGGTTTTTTTCGAATGTTTCACCCAAGAGAGGAACTCGCTGTTCTTGCAGTTTACCGATGGCAAGGATATTTCAACAATACAATTTTCTGCAGAAACTGGTCTAGAATCGTTATTCCTTAGGGGGACTTTTCATAAAGCACGCTCAAATTTTAAAAACCTATTCTCTGAATTGCTTGGAGAAAGATGCATCAATGTTTACATTCCCGAAAATGAACGCATCGTGGTTTTTGTATTAAATTCCTTCGAGCTTTGGTTTGTTCTTTTTGGCGGGTCGAAAACCAATGTATTTGTTTTGGATAAAGAGAAAAATATTGTAGATTCTTTCCTTCGACCAAAGCAATACATTGGGAAGAAAATTCAAGATGTAATTGAGCAAAAAACAACTCAAAACATCGAAACTGTCGCAGATTATCTTCAAAAAACAAAGCATTTCAGCAAAGAAATTAGCAAACACATATCCCATGTCCTCGATCTGGATTGCAAAATCAAACTATCGGAGCTAACGGTAAATCAAAAAGAAACGTTGGAAAGCAAATGCAATGAAATTACCAAGTTGTTAACAAATTCTAAAACATTTTATGTTTACTTTTTAAATGACAAGTATTTCATAGCCCCTTTCAAAATACCCGAACTGGAATGTTTGAACACGATGGCATCTGTCTCGCAGGCATTGTACTATTGTTTCGGCAGAACTTTAAAATATAACTTTTCGAAGGAAAAATTCAAACAAGTCGCAAAGGAATTAAAGAGCAAGCAAGAGCATTTGAGTAAAGAATTAGAAGGGGTACAGAAAAGCTTGGATTTTGAACAGAGAATAAAGCAGTATGAAGAATATGCACGATTATTACTATCGCAGCCAAACGTACA
>JBKBVP010000457.1:0-1170 GCA_046289495.1 Candidatus Kapaibacteriota bacterium
CCTTTACTCTCGAGGATGTAATTTCGTATCCAAGTTGCTGCAAAAGGTGCAAAAAATGCCCCAATATTTATTCCCATATAGAAAATCATATAAGCCGTGTCACGTAGGGGCGAATATTTAGGGTCATCATACATTTGACCAACAATCGCTTGAAGATTCCCTTTAAATAAACCATTCCCAAGAGCAATAACAAACAATCCCGCAACGGTGACTGGCAAAACCATACCCGGAATTGCAACCAAGATGTATCCAATAAGCATTACGATTAGTCCAACCAATACGGTAGTTTTGTACTTGTTCGTAAAATCTGCAATTAATCCGCCGACAAGTGCAAGAGCATAGATGGCAAAGTAGAACCAACTGTATATATCCCCAGCATTCTCGGCAGAGAGATTGTACTTTGCTTGTAAAAAAAGTACAAGAACTGCCATCATAGTATAAAAACCAAAACGCTCTCCCATATTGGAGAAAAATGCTACTATAAGGCCCTTGGGATGATTTTTAAACATAAATATTCCATTTAGTTACACATAACAGTTACAATGTCATTATTGGTATGATTTCATTTTGAATGTCTCCGTAGACGACTACCTCGCCCTTGTTGGTTATTACTGTATCGATCTCAGAGCGAAATCCAATCTTTTCTTCGGGGATATAAATTCCAGGTTCAATTGAAAAACAACTACCCGGTATGATTCTTCGATCGTCACGCGTTTCAAGATTGTCCATATGCGTTCCATTTCCGTGAACTTCCTCGCCTATGTTGTGTCCAGTCCGATGAGTGAAAAACTTTCCATAGCCTGCGTCGACAATTACTTTTCGTGCAGCGTCGTCTACTTCGAAGCCGTAAATAGGGATATTCCTCGAAAACCTATCTTTAACAAGTTTCAAAGCATTATCTCTTGCTCGAGTGACGATTTGAAAGATGTTTTGAAATTTCTCGGGCACGGTCGTTCCGATATAACCCATCCAAGTAATATCGTAGTAAATTGTTCTTTCTCCGGCGAGTTTTGCCCAAAGGTCTAATAGCACCAAGTCGCCTTCTTTCATTATGTAACAATTGTCTGCTGTCGGCTCGAAGTGTGGGTCTGCCGTATGTTCATTGATAGCAACAATGGGACCATCGTTGTTGACTAATTTGAATTCTTTAAATAGGTCGAGCATAAAGAG
>JBKBVP010000458.1:0-1169 GCA_046289495.1 Candidatus Kapaibacteriota bacterium
GTCGGCGGATTTAACATATACCTTGCCTGCAAGCTTGACGCCGGGTAGTACTGTTGCGGCAGGCATACTGCAGACGGATGCCAGTGGGAATCTCTCGTGGCTCGACCCAAGCGCATTGGGCAGTGGCAATGCTTGGCAGCTTTCGGGCAATAGCATCACCAGCGCCTGGAATGGCACGACGGGGAGTTTCCTGGGAACGACAAACACCCAACCGTTGGTGATTGCGACAACAAACACGACGTCACCGCAGCCTGTACAGTTTTGGACAAGCAACACCGAGCGGATGCGTATAACAGAGAGCGGACTTGTAGGGATTGGCACGTCGGCACCCTACTATACCTTGGACGTGCAGACGAGCACCGATTACGGCGGTGTGCGTGTACAAGGAACGCAGAATGTGCAGCTGGTTCTGCAAGCGACGCAGAATTACATAGCGCAGTACGTTTTTTACCAGGGTTCAGTGGCACGATTTATCAATTCTGTTGCAGCGGATGGGAGTTACTGGGCGATAGGGCGCTTCGATAATAGCGGGAGCTTTGTCGACCTACCATTTACCGTCAGCAGGACCAGCGGGTATGTCGGGATTGGAACAGCTAGCCCAAGCGAAAAATTACACATCGATGGTAATCTGTATCTTGCTGGTGCACTTATGCCCAATGGTTCTGCCGGAACCTCTGGGCAAATATTAGTATCACAAGGTGCAGGTAATCCTCCGCAATGGACCGATCTAAGTTCTGTCGCTTGGAGAACAACAGGAAATTCCGGTTTAAACGAGGCTACCAATTTCATTGGAACAACAGATAACGTCGGATTCAAGATTAGAACAAACAATAGCGATAGGGTTATAGTCACAAGTACTGGGAATGTTGGAATAGGTACAAACAGCCCAAACTCTACATTTTCGGTCGAAGGTTCGATCTCGAGTAAAGTCGATATTGTCACTTCAAATGTTTCTTTGGACGCTACACATCATACAGTTTTAGTCAATTCCACTTCGGGTGTAACAATTACGCTTCCAACACCATCATCTTCTAATGTCGGTAGGACTTATGTCATAAAGAATATTAATACGGGGATAGCTACCATTAGTGGTTCTATCGAAGGCTCCTCCACATTGGTGATTCGACAAAGGGAGTCTGTAGAATTGATAAGCAATGGTTCGACTTGGG
>JBKBVP010000043.1:0-8229 GCA_046289495.1 Candidatus Kapaibacteriota bacterium
TGGTAGGATATGAAGTGGAAGCACCCATATACAATGGAAAAGCACTAATATTAGTCGATTCGACAATTTATCCCTATATTAAGGATGATGTTCAGGAATTCATCATCAACTTAGAAAACGACGGATGGTATGCCGAGAGCCGCATAGTACCACGCACTGAAAAGTTTAATCCGATGGAAATTAGGAAAGTCAAAAGAATTGTCAACTCCTACAAACGAAGATGGAAGGACGATTTCACTGCCCTCATATTGATTGGAAAAGTTGCTGTTCCCTACACCGGTAACTACTCATTCGATGGGCACACGGAGCATTTCGGTGCCTTCCCATCGGATTTGGTTTATGTTGTCGACGATACACTTCTCACCGACGAAGTAGAGTACAATATCACTGCGAGCAGAGCAGAGAACTGGAACGTCCCATTTGATGGGAAGTACGACCAACTGACTTTGCCAGACCGCTTGAAAATTGCAGTAGGAAGGATAGACTTTTCATATCTCACTTTCTTCAAACAGAGTGAAATAGAATTAATTAGAAACTATTTTAAAAAAAATCGTAGTTTTCGATTCGGAGAAAAACAAAGAGATTTTAAGGGTTTAATTGACGACGGCTTTGGAATGCAAAGCGAGGAAGTTTTTTCTGCAAATGCTTGGATGAACTTCTTTTCCCTGTGCGACACAATCGTAGAAGGGAATTTCTTTAGTAATGTAAATAAAGATTATTTTTTGTTCTCCTACGCTTGCAATTCAGGTTCATACACCTCTTTGTGGAGTTCGATAAATTCTGAACAGTGTGCAAATTTCGATATACATTCGACATTTATTTTCCTTTTGGGTTCATACTTTTGGGATTGGGACACAAAAAACAATCTCCTTCGTTCGATAGTAGCTTCATCCCCAGAGGCACTACTTTGTGCGTGGATTGGTAGGCCCTTTTGGCATTTGCATCATTTAAATTTTGGTTATCCTTTTGCTAAATCCTTCCTGGCAACTGCAAACAATCAAAACCTTTACCTTTCAACAAGCAAATACGGACACAGGGCTATGCATTTGGAAATCATTGGGGACCCAACTTTGAGGGTATACTACCCAAAACCAGTTGCAAACTTAAAAATTAATAATCAAAAACCGAATCTCGTTTCTCTTCAATGGGATAATCCGGACCTCGTTGATAATCTTCTTGGCTATCAAGTTCTTCGAAAACACAACGGAGGAGATTATAAATCCATTTCGATATTACCCAAAGAACAACGCATCTACCAGGACACCCCGGAGGTAGCGGGCATTTATCAATATCAAATTAGAGCGATATATCGAGTGAAAACCAAGACAGGTACAGTGCTTGTTCCAAGCATCGGAAAGAGCAATCAAATAGAAATCAATTAATCTAATGAATTTAATCTAAATCACCGATTGTTGTTAAATTGCATTTTTTGTTTAGAAAAAAATTGTCTCAGAGGGTATAAAATGACAAGAACAAAAAAGATTAAGTACTTTTTCGGAATAGTTTCTTTTCTTGCGACCTTTGTAGTTTATTCATTAACAGTACAACCAACAGTTCCTCTTTGGGACTGCGGCGAATTTTCTGCTGCAACTACGTGGCAACAAGTACCACACCCACCTGGTGCACCGTTGTTCCTTGTAATATCAAAGGTATTCCAAATAATCATCCCATTTGGGGACCTTGGATGGCGAGTTAATATGGTCAGCGTGTTTTCTACTGCATTTTTTGTTTGGCTCTTGTATTTAGTGATTATAAAAGTTATTGAAAACTATCGTGGGAGAGAATACAACTCGGTTATTGAAGAAATAATGGTTTTTGGCTCGGCATTCGTTGGTGCTATGGCATTTGCCTACTGTGATACTGTTTGGTTTAATGGAGTCGAAAGCGAGGTCTATGCCATGAGCCAGCTTTTCACAACTCTCGTAGTATATTTGATGATGGTGTGGAACGAAAAAGCCGACCAGCCCGGTAGCGAAAGATATCTTTTAATTATCTTCTATCTTATTGGCTTATCCATCGGAGTACACCTTTTGGCTATATTGACAATATTTTCGATTTTTCTTTTGGTATACTTTAGGAAGTATGAGTTCTCTGCCAACTCTTTTATCATAATGGTTATTTTATCAATAGTCAGCTTCTTCATCATTTACAAAGTAATTTTGATGTGGATACCAGGATTTTTGGCTGGTAATTTTCCTATTAAAACCGAAGCGCGTGAATATCCCATTGAAGATAATTTTATCATGACATTAATCGGTTTGTTGTTAATCTTTGGCGGGGTAGTGTATTACATTTGGGCAACTCAAAATAAGAAACCACTCTTACAGCTTGTTTTAGCCTCTTATTTGCTAATATTCTTTGGCTTTACCACCTACGCACACATTTTAATTCGTGCAAATGCTAATCCGCCAATGAGTGAAAACGAACCTAAGAACTTAAAAAAATTGATTAGTTACCTGGGAAGAGAACAATACGGCGAGCAAGTCCTCTGGCCAAGAAGAACCGATTACAATGATGAACTGAAAATATACTATTATAATTTAAGAGATGAAAATGGAAATTATGTCTACGGAGAATGGAATCCGCCCGGCACAAAAGAAGTGATGAGAAAGAATGGTTCCATGGTTAGCGTACCGCACTGGGGTAATGTTAATGTAGCTGGGGAACTTGCCTACCTATGGAAATACCAGATAGACCATATGTACCTAAGATATTTTCTTTGGAATTTTGTCGGGAGAGAAAGCGACGTCCAAGATGCAGAAGAAGCTTGGTTCACCCAAGTAAACGATGCAATAAATTACAAAAATGGCTACGCAGATAAATTCCCCATAAGATTCTTTGCTCTACCTTTACTTTTTGGAATATTCGGACTTTATTATCATTTCAAGCGTGACCCCAAGATGGCACTTGTCTATCTGGTTATGTTTTTAATGATGGGAGTGCTTGCTGCAATTGCTCAAAATCAACAAAATCCGCAACCTCGTGAAAGGGATTACTTTTACACTGGCTCCTTTATGGTTTGGTGTCTTTGGATAGGGCTGGGAGCTTATTATGCGTTGGAATTTATTGCGCAGAAAACAAAGTCATTGCCCTTTGTAAGCCTTGGTCTCGTTGCCGCATTAGTTCTTGTCCCGGTAAACATGCTAATTGGCGGTTGGTATACTCATACCCGAGCCAATAATTATTTCCCCTTCGACTACTCGTACAACATCCTACAAAGTCTTGAAAAAGATGCTATTGTATTTACAAATGGCGACAATGATACATTTCCATTGTGGTTCATTCAAGATGTTGCAGGTGTACGCCGCGATGTAAGAATTGTAAATCTTAGCCTCGGTCAAACATTGTGGTATATAGACCAACTTAAAAATAGAGAGCCTTGGGGAGCAAAAAAGATTCCTTTAAGCTTCAAAGATCAACAACTGCGAACCAACGAAGACGACCCAAATGCTCTCAGCTACGAATTCGGTGAAGCCAGAGAAATTAGAATACCTGTTAAAAAAGAAATTCTCGCGCTTTACACCGACGACACATCCTTGATAAACAAAGGCTATATGGAATTCACATTCGTTGGGAAAAAATATACAGAAAGGAATGGAAAGCCAATTTATATTTTCTTTATCAATAACAAGTTAATACTCGACATAATTCAACAAACACGATTCGAAAGACCAGTTTATTTCTCAACAACTTGTGGTTCTGATGTTTTCTCTGGTTTAGGCAGGCACCTGCGCTTGGAAGGTATGGCTTGGCGTATCTGCCCAGTTCCACAGAACGCATTGAAATCTGGAATGATGAATGAAGAAATAATGGATAAATGTTTGTTGAACATCGACAACTCACCTAATTACCACAAAGAACCTCATTTTGGATTCAAACTGAGGAACTTAGAGGGAAAAGGTAAATACGTCTACTACGACGAGGTTCATCGACGTATGATACAAAGTTATCGACAAATTTATATGAACTACGCTGGTTATTTGCTCGAACAAAAGAAAGACAAGCAAAAAGCTACACGTGTTTTAGATACAATGTTGAAGTATATCTCTCCGAAACTCTTTCCAATGTATTACGACGAAGAGTATCAATTGTCTCTTCTTTTCAAAGAAGCTGGCTTGAACGAAAGGGCAAAGTTCTGGGCAAGCTCGGCAATTAAAACCTGCAAGGATTTAATTGATAATCCCAAACTTCGCAGATATAGGTATGATGATGTCCGCGAAGAAATTCGTGGTAGGTCTGGTCCGTACAAAATTGCTTCTGCTGCTTATGTAATTCTCGAAGACTACAACTCGGCAAGGGATGTTTTATTAAAATTATACGACTTAGTCTATACAGCACTGCAAACAGGGCAGATTAACAATTTGGATTTAGACGAGAATACAGTTCGCAACAATTTATTTGATATATTGGGCAACGTTATGTATGTCGATGAGCAACAAATTGATGCATTGATAAAACAAAATAAGAAAGAAGAAGCAAAAAAACTTGCCGATAGCTTAATCGCAAATTACAAAAAAACAAACGACCCATTGATGAATTCATTCCTCTCGATGCTCGAATCCAAGCTCAAATCTCTTCTCGAAGGTAACGTAAGCAAAGACACCAACAAAATTGAATAGTTTTTATAAAAGAGACTGTCTTGAGTTGTTTATAAGTACCAAACTTCACCTCAAATAGATTTTGTACTTTGGGGAATTTCTACACATACTTCCAAATTAACCTCAAGACAGTCTCTCGAATAATTATTCACTCTTCAAAACAACTTTCTTTCTAAGGAATAACCTCTGAAAAGCTAAACGCCATTTGTCGAAAGTTTGATAAACCACTGGCACTACAAGCAACGTTAGAAATAATGAGCTCAGTAAACCTCCAATTATTGCAACTGCAAGACTGGACTTGGACTCGGAGCCAGCCGAGGTAGCAAGAGCAATAGGCATTAGACCGAAGACCATTGAAAACGTTGTCATTAGTATTGGTCGAAGTCGCATTTGCCCAGCCTCTAGCAATGCATCCCGGGTGTCCAGACCCTTTTCGAATTTCATGTAATTTGTTCTATCGACAAGGAGTATTCCATTCTTTGCTACCAAGCCTACAAGTGTTATAAAACCAAGTATTGAGTACAAGTTCAAAGTCTTCATAGTAAAAGCTAAACCAAAGAAAGCCCCAATGGCGGCGAGAGGAATTGAAAACATTATCACAAATGGATACAAATATGAATTGTAAAGAGCTACCAGAATTAAGTAAACAAAGATATTACCAATAATCAGAGCTGTAAGTAAGCTGGCAAATGAGTCCATCATAGCTTTTTGCTCGCCGACAAATTCGTAATCGACCCCGCGTGGTAGTTTAACATTTTGTAGCTTCTTGCGTAAGTCGCTGGTGACATCGCCACTTGCTCTGCCAAAAACCATAGCATTCACGTAAACAGAAGGTGCCCGATTTTCTCTTTCAAGCTTTGTAGGTCCGACAGATTGATAAACACTTGCAAATTGCTTAAGTAAAACCACTTTGCCTTCTCTATTTGTAAACGGTAGATTTTCAACATCTTCGATACTTGTTTTATCGAATTTACTTAGTTGTACCCTTATTGGGTAATCGTTGATGCCTTCAGTATATTTGGAATCATCATTTCCTGTTAATGCGATACGAAGAGCATTAGCTACCTCAAAAATTGAAAAACCAAATTGGGCTAGCTTCGTACGGTCGAATTCCACCCGCAACTCGGGATTCCCCTCCTCGCTCGAAAGTCTCACATCAGTGGTGCCTTTGACACTCCGGACTATACTATCAACAACTTCGGCACCTTTGTAGACGCTTTCGTAATCTGGGCCACTTACTAGGATTTGAACAGGTGTTCGCGTAGTGGTTCCAAGTAGTGTAACTGGTTGAGCTTTTACTCTTACCCCGGGGAGAGAATTAATTTTTTCTTTCATCATCTGAGCGAATTCGTCTGTGGAAATTTTCCTTTGGTTTTTGTCGACTAATTGCACGAGAATTTGAGAGGAGTTACTTTGGAATTGCCCCAGAATCCCTTCACTCGAAAAACCAACATTGGAGACAACTTTAACAACCTCTGGCTGGCTCCTTAAAAGTTCTTCGACTTGCAAAGACAATTGATTTGTTTTTTCAATTGTAGAGCCAGCTGAAGTCTCGATTGTAAAAATTGCCTCGCCACGGTCTACATTTGGAATAAATTCAGTACCAACAAAACCAAGACTGGGTAGCATAAAAGATAAAATAAGGAGGATGGTAGCGATTAAAATCACCTTCCCTCCATTATTTAATGCCCAAGATAGTATGCTTACGTAGTAATTTTCGAGCTTATGATAAACTTTATCAACATACTCACTAAATCTTTTGATGAAACCCTTGGAATCCTTGCTTTCCACTTTTGCGAAACGTGATGCAAGCCAAGGTGTAACAGTAAATGAAACGAACAAACTCATTAACGTGGAGAAAACAACTACAAGAGCATATTCTCTGAGAAAGTTCCCTATCATTCCAGTTATCAAAGCCATTGGGAAGAATACTACAACATCGACAAGGGTAATCGAGAGAGCAGCGAAACCAATTTCATTTCTTCCCCTGATAGCGGCAGTTACTTGGTCTTCGCCCATCTCCAGATGTCGTGTGATGTTTTCCAACACAACAATTGAATCGTCGACAAGAATGCCAATCACCAAAGACATTGCAAGCAGAGAAATTGTATTTAATGTAAAGCCGAAGATATACATTAAGAAAAATGTAGAAATTAGAGATGTGGGAATAGAAACTAAAACAATTAATGAATTTCTTATGCTATGGAGGAAAATAAACATCACAAAAGCAACAATAAGAATAGCCAAAGCCAAATCCACTTTTACTGCATTTGCAGATTCCATAATGAAAGTTGAATTATCTTGTGCAATGTCGAACTTCAATCCGATATTTGCATATTCCTTTTCCAGCTTGGCAAGTTCCTTGCGAACTAATTTGCTTACCTCAACAGTATTTGCATCTGTTTGCTTTTGAATCTGCAATCCCAGTGCGACTTTGTCGTTGAGTCTGTTGATATTTGTTATTTCTCGTGTACCATCTTCAATTGTAGCAATATCTTTGAAGCGAATTTCTCCGCCCATGCGACTTTTCAAAACAATGTGGTTTTCTAAATCCTCGAGACTACTGAATTTTCCGGCTATGCGAACAACATACTGACGTTCGTCGGCAGAGATTTTACCAGTTGGAAAGTCCAAATTTGAAGAAATTAAAGATTGTGCCAACAAGTTCAAAGACAGCCCGTATGCCTTGAGCTTGTCTAAATCGATATTTACTTGTATTTCCCTTTCCTCCGCACCCAGCACCTGAACCAAACCAACTCCTTTCACCTTTGAAATCAAGGGCAAAATGTTATTGTCCACAAATTGTTTCAATTCCCTTGCTGGGAGCTGGCTATAAATATTAACACGCAGAACTGGGATTTCGTCGAAGGCAATTTTGGAAATGACCGGCTTGCGTGCCTCCTTTGGCAAAAGGTCTTGAATTTGATTTACTCGCCTTTGAATGTCCTGTAGAGATTTGTCGACATTTGCCGACATTTCTAACTCTACGAATACAAAAGATACACCTTCGCGAGAGATTGAACGAATGTTCGATATCAATTCTGTACCCGTAATTGCATCCTCTATAGGCTTTGTAACATTATTTTGAACCTCGTAGGGCGATGCACCTGGATAAATTGTTTGTATTGTAACAACAGGTGCAGTCAATCTGGGTAAAAGCTCGTAGTTTAATTGTGCAAAGCCGTATATACCTAATATACCCAACACAGAAAAAACAACAACAACAAGAGTTGGACGTTTTATTGCAAGTTCAGTTATTGTCATTGTTTACCTCACTTTTGTTCAACAATTTCAACAGAAGTACCATCTTTCAAGTTTAGCAATCCTTCGACGACAACTAAATCGCCATCGGAAAGCCCTTGGGTTACTTCCAACTTTTTGCCATAGTCATTTCCAAGCACAACGTCTCTTAATTTGGCAATATTATTTTCTACGACATATACCTTTGGCTCTAATTTACTGCCTACCAAAGCCTCTCTTGGAATAAGCAGTGCTCTGCCTCGCTTAATTGTCGGAATTTCAACTTTCACAAACATTCCTCCCTTTAGTAGGTTCCTCTTATTGTTAACTATTATCTCAGCTGGATATGTTTTAGACTCATCCGATTTAAACCCAAGGCTTTGAATCTTTC
>JBKBVP010000459.1:0-1167 GCA_046289495.1 Candidatus Kapaibacteriota bacterium
TCACACTCAATATTTTTTTTAAATATTGATTTTTTTTGTTTTGATCAAGAACATAATTTAAATATTCACTATTAAAATATTCTTTATCAAGAATAAAATTTTTATTTAATTTCAATTTCTCATTTGAGAAACATATAATCATTGGATATGTAAAAGTTATAATTTCATTTTTAAAAAGTCATTGGTTGAAATTGAGTTGGATTGTTTTTTTAATTTTGCTAGCTCTTATTGATATATTTGACTTTTATATTCGAAGCTATGAATATGGCCACAACTTGGACCCTAATGCAATTTTAAAAGTACCGGATATGGTATATCAACCACCTTTGATTGGAGGAAAGCAACTCTTAAATATTTACGCTTTCTCCTTTCCTTACTGGGGTTCTGCTATCATTTTGATTTCATTATTATTCGCATTTTTCTCCTATCATTACGGGAAAAAAGAGGCGAATAATGTTAGTGTTTAGAAATTTAATTCATTTGGTGATTATTCTTTTTATAGTTTCTTGCGAAAGTCCCAAACCAGAACCTATTCGTTATGGTTTAGATGTTTGTAATTTTTGCAAAATGACAATTGTAGACCCTAAATGGGGTGCTCAGATAATCACCGATAAAGGTAAAGTGTTCAAATTTGATGTAGTAGAATGTATGATAGCCTTTTACTACAGTAAAATTGATACCAATAGAGTTCAAGGAATGTATACCATAAATTTTGTACAACCTGGTGAATTTATCGAAGCTAAACAATCGAAATATGTTCGAACCTTGCAATTTCCTTCGCCTATGGGTTTAAATGCTATTTCTTTGAAGACTTTTGAAGATACTGTTAAGCTCGGTCTGGTCGGAGAATATGAAACGTTAGATTGGTGGCATCTTGTAAATAAAGCGAAAGATGAGATTTTGCATTGATTTTTTTTATTCTTTTTCTTATGCACATTTAATCTTCTCTCGATCAAGGATGCAGTAGAAAATACTATTTATTTAGGTCCTTTTGAATCTATAACATCTATTCAGACTGCTTGCAGAATTGCAAAACCTTATTCCATTATTTCTGTTAAAAGTAGTGTGTATTACGAAAGCGATATAGTGATTGATAAACCACTAACGATAAAAGGAGAAACCGGGGTAACAATTAATTTCAACAATGCCCGGGCAAATGGTTTACTT
>JBKBVP010000460.1:0-1166 GCA_046289495.1 Candidatus Kapaibacteriota bacterium
GTCTTTATTCCTTCTTGGCAGGGCAAAGTACCACAAAGTTCCATTCCATTTTCTAATATCCAATTTTTACCAGCATCTTGGGCTATTCTCCAACAATTACTCCCAACGGGGATTCCGCGAATAGAAGTAATTTCTGCATCAACTCTTGGTAGAGTTAGATAACAATAGTAACAGACTGTATACTCGACTGTTCTCTCGACCCCATTGCAGTTTATCTGCAAAGAAAAGGTCGTGCACATCCAAGGAGCATAGCATTCCTCGCACCCCGGCTGCCCGCTGGCTTTGTTATTCGCTACAAAGCCAAAAAGAAGAGCAAACACCAAAAGAAAGTATATTCTTTTCATTTTATTTTCAAATAATTGTTCAACAAATTTATTTTAAAATTAGATTTTTTTAAAGAGCGAAAAAGGAATGTGGACGAAAAAAGGGAAATGTGGCAATTAAAGTCTCAAACATATTAAAAACGCTAAAAGTTGTTAAATGGTTATTTAATTAATATTACCGGTATTTCCTTCATTGTGTTTTGAAGCTTCACTATTATGAAATAAGCACCTTGCGAAAGGTTATTTAAACTACATTTTACTTCAATTGAATGGTTTGTTAAAGGTATTATATCGAATGCATTCTCTTCCGCAACAATTCTACCCATAACATCTGTAAAGTAAAAGTTCATTTGCTCATAATCATAGGCTGGATTAAAATAAACTCTAAATTTTACATATTCATTAGTTGGAACTGGGTATGGCGGGGTTACATATAGCTCTGAGTTGAGAATATCTAAAGAGTCAACTTCAATAGAATCAGCCCATAAAATAGAATTGGGTTTCAGCTTTGCTAAAAAGACAATTGGTGTCTTGTGATAATTATCTAATGTTTGTATGATAAGCGTATTCGGCTCCATTTCAATAATTGAGACATTAGAAGATGACCCGTAAAAGGTATTTACAAAAATGTAAAAAATTGCAAATGGATAAGGTTGAACGTAACGAGGGTTTAATGTCAGTTCTCTCCATTCTGTTTCTGATTCAAAATTTTTAGCCAGCATTAATTTTTCAATGGTTTTCTTCTGATTTTTGTAATATATTCCATAAATCAAATAGTATTTTCCAACCTTTGCTTGGATATGAATAGCAATTTTATTACTATCAAAAGCAATTAACTCCTTG
>JBKBVP010000461.1:0-1161 GCA_046289495.1 Candidatus Kapaibacteriota bacterium
TATCCGAAGTAGAGAAACATTTTCATAATTTACGCCAGGTGATACCTGCATTTAAAAAATATCAAATTCAAATTGAACCAACGTATTTCTCTGCTGAGTATGGAATAACTGGGCGAATTGATTTATTATTAGAAAAGAAAAGCGACAAATCCTGGAAAACAATCGTAGAGCTGAAATCCGGCAACCCACCTTCCAACCAAACAAAATTTATTTTATCAGATGGTCAAAGATATTCGATTGCTGTTTGGTCTTCACATTTTGCACAAATTATTGGCTACAATCTGTTGTTAGATTCTCATTTTGCGAATCGCAAAGGTACTTCGTTGATACTCTATTCATCGGACGTAAAAAATCCCTTGCGGGATGCAGGTAATATCCCAGCTGGCAAAAGGGATTTTATTAAAATTCGTAACTGGATATATCTTTTGGAAACACAACTCGGAAAAGGAAATTTCAAAATCTTTAACTCCATAGAAAAATTTACTGAAAATGATAATTATCTGATTTTTCAAATTCAACACTATCTGACTTTGCTAAGCTCTGCATCCGAAGAAACCAAAGCTCTTGTAAAAGAATATATAAGATTCCTAATCAATGAGAATAGAATATTAAGAATTGGCGAAAATGGAATAGAATCAAGGTCATCACAATCAAGTCTTTGGAGCATACCTTTCGACGAAAAAAACGAACTCGACACAAACCTAACGAACTTAACATTGAATTTGGATAAAACAAACTTCGTCAGTGGTTACATATGCTTCGACCGTGATACATTTTCTACCACAATCTGTTCATTGAGAAAAGGGGACCCTGTTGTCTTGTATCATCCTAATAATGTCAACACTCCATTATCTTTTCAACTATTTAAAGCTGTTATCAAAGAAATTGAACCAGACTATGTTACCGTTTCACTTAGAAACAAATTCACCGACTACGAGCTATTCAACTTAACTCATGGCTGGATTATTGAACAAGATTTAGCAGACACAAACACCAAATACCTTTTCCATTCCCTATTCAATTTTCTTCTAATTCCTAATGAAAAAGCAGAATTTCTTCTAGGTCTGAAGGAGCCGATAAGAAATGTTAATTCTCTTCAAAATCAGTCGTTTCCACTTTACTCAAATGTTATTGAATCTGCTATAAATAGCTACCCCTACT
>JBKBVP010000462.1:0-1160 GCA_046289495.1 Candidatus Kapaibacteriota bacterium
CCGATTCTTCTGCGGCTGTTTTAAGGCAAACTAATGGTGCTTTGAGCGAAATTGTAAAAAATAAAAGTAAGTTTGAAAATTGGTACTCTGTGGCATACGACTGGAAAAGAAATATTCTTTTAGTTGGAAATGCAAAAAACTATGCAATTGAAGGAGAGGTTTTGTTGTTTGGATTAGATAAAGCCGACCCATATTTGAAATCAAAGCTCCCTGTAGGGATAAATCCATCGGAGATATTTTTAAAATACTAACAACAACGATTATACAAATGCAGAATTTGTATTATCATTAATATCATTATTGTATCTTCAAATCATAATTTGCTTTTCAGGCAAAGAGGTGTACTATGATAAAAGAAATAATTTTTGCTTTAATTACTTTATTTTCTTTCGGTTTTCTTGGCTATAACTTAAATAGATTTCGCAAGATATTAAAATTTTGCAAAGAAGATAATAGAACAGACAAATTTGCCAAACGATTAAGAAATGTCTTTAAAGTCGCTCTCTTTCAAAGCAAGATACTCAGAGAACCAATTGCTGGAGTTGTGCACGTGTTGATTTTTTGGGGTTTTTTGGCTCTTTTGTTCTCTGCCTCCGAGTCTGTATTTCAAGGATTTTATCAGCATTTTAGCTGGTCTTTTTTGGGTCCTTTCTATGCAGTGATCTCCTTCTCAAATGACGTTTTCTGCATTTTTGTCCTTCTTGCGGTTTTGATTTCTTTATCTCGTCGATATATATTTCGTATAAAAAGATTGCAAGGCAATAGAGAAGAAATGATTGATGCTTTTATGGTTTTGTTTTCTATTTTTATTATTGTCCTTGCTTTGCTTTTGCAAAATGCTGCCAAAATCGCCTCTGGCATTACAGAGGAGTATTCATATCAGCCATTTGCAAAGATACTCAGTGGATTCTTCATCAAAGACCATTCCCAATTCTTCTATGAAATTTTCTGGTGGTTACACATTCTTTGGATTTACTTCTTTATGAATTTTTTGTTCTATTCTAAACATTTTCATGTTTTCACCTCTATTCAAAATGTTTTCTTTCGGGACCCAATATTTTTCTTTAAGCCAAGTAGAATAAATTTTGAAGCAGAGAATGTGGAAAAATTTGGAGTGCTGGATTTCGAAGACCTTTCTTGGAAGAGCGTTTATGATGGTT
>JBKBVP010000463.1:0-1157 GCA_046289495.1 Candidatus Kapaibacteriota bacterium
GCCATTGAGTTAGGTCGCCTCGGTCGGTATTCTCCAAGAATAGTTCACGTCCGACAAGATAGAAGCGGTCGGACAAAACCATAAGAAATAGCTTCGGAGTTTCGTAATTTTCATAAAGTTTAATCAATTTCTTTTTCTTCACATCGAAGAGGAAAAGCGTTCCTCCTTCGGTAAAAAACACTGAATCTGGGTTGTGAACGTAATACTGGTTGATAATAAACTCATAATCCAGCGAATCAAGGATTGTAATTGTGTTAAAATTGTCGAAAGTCTCTGCTATTACGAATTTTCTGAATTTTGGATTACTTGTATCGGCTTTATTAGCAAATATAAAGAAATGGTCCTTATCAACTGGCAAAATTTGAGATATCAAAAGAACGGGTGTGGGCCTAATCGAGAAGTATTGAGTAAAATTGGTGTCCATAAAATAAATAGTCGAAGAATATCGATAATCTGGTGGGGTGGCAATGGCTAATGGAAAAATATAATTCCCACCAACTTTTACAACTTTTGAAGGTATGCCCTCGGTATTCCTACCCAAAAACGAAAGTGTATCGAATTTAAACTTTACCCCGTAGTCTTTTGTAGTAGCAAACCTTGGATATGGTTCTTTCGAACGTGAACCAATCCAAAAGCCTTTTCCACTTTCTTCGATGTGAAAAATAGAAGTGCCCTCGTGTGCAGTGAAATAACTTACAGTATCAAGATTTGCATAAGAGGTATCGACTTTGACGATATTTCCAAGGGAGTCATATATTATGTTTAATATTACACGATATAATGTGTCCAATCCAAATTCGGTAGGTCTAAATGTTAAACCACCATCGAAAGTGACAGATGTAGTGTTGTAACCATAGGGAGCCCGAGTGAAAAATATGTATGTAGAATCATTTAGAATAAACTCGGGTTTATTTATATTGCACGAGACTAGTTCCCAAGATTTCAAATTATCACGGCTCTGAATGATTGTTTTGAAAAGCCCAGCAAGAACAATTATTGAGTCTTCTAAAATAGCTTTTCTGTGAGGGAATATTAATCGAGTAGCATTTTCTATTCCATAGCTTCCCCAGACAGGTGCAATACTTTGCCCCTCGAAATGATTCCCATATTTTATAAAATCAATAATTTCCCCAGTTTCATCTTTAATGTACTTCTTT
>JBKBVP010000464.1:0-890 GCA_046289495.1 Candidatus Kapaibacteriota bacterium
AAACTTCAAAATGATAGCCCCATAGATTTTTTGAACAATGGAAATAAAAGATGATTAAAATTAATCATTTTTGGCAACTCGGTAATTAGAAAAGAGAGGGCTAAATTTTTCCATACTTCTTGCAAAAATCGCTCAATTAAAGGTTTTGATAAAACCTAGGAAGTCGAATTTAGATAAACTTTATAGCTACACGTCTGTTTTCACTCAGCTCAAAATCATTTTGTTCATTTGGATAAATTAATTCCTTTTTGCCTCTCCCCTCAATCTTGTAAATTTGTTGTTTTTTAACACCGAGATTTATTAGTACTTTTGCCAAGGCTTGTGCTCTCTTCAATGATAAGGAATTGTTGTATGCGTCGCTGCCCCTCGAATCTGTGTGACCCACAATAAGTATTTTTTTATTTGGATTTGCTTTAAGAATCTCGGCAACTCGTTTAATTGTCTCCATGTACTGTTTCTTGATTGTGTGTTTATTGTTATCAAACCAAGCCAAGGCTATTTCCCTCCCCTCCTCCTCACCAAATGGAACCGGTTTAACGTAATATTCGCGTTCGGCAGAAAGTACTTTGTTTGAATTTGGAAAATTAAGAAAGAGTTTGACCAGCCGATAATTAACGTCAGATTTTACCGCTGAGTAAGTTACAACATAGTATACTTTCATAATTTGATAAATTTCCGCAAAGATGTCATCAAGTTCATCCAGATTGCTTGGAAAGTAAGCCTTACCCCCAGTTTGCACTGCCAAACCGTTTAAAATTGAGGTCAAGAATCCACCATAAGGTCTGTTGAATCCAATTACAAAGACCTTTGCACCAACCTCTCTTGCTCTTAAAACGACATCAAATGCAGCGTATAGCGAAGAATTATCAGCTCCATCAGTAAAAAGGATT
>JBKBVP010000464.1:900-1144 GCA_046289495.1 Candidatus Kapaibacteriota bacterium
GATTTCGAGATATCATCTAAACCTGTAATGGATGCATCATAAAAAGCAGTGGCACCACCCAAAATGTCAAAAGGTAAGAGTTTGGTTATGTCATTTACGTTCGAGGTTAGCCCAACAGACTTGTAAACCATATTGTCAAATTGTATAACTTGAAAATCATCTAAATTAGCTCGGAGGAAACTTACTGCTTTTTCTAAAGCTTGTTCCACGAAATTATAATCATCAAACATAGACCCGCTATAAT
>JBKBVP010000465.1:0-1141 GCA_046289495.1 Candidatus Kapaibacteriota bacterium
CCGGTTACTTTTTTGCTTTAATATTTTTTATGCTATACTTCTTTCTCATTTTCATTTTCGGCGGGTGGTTAAGCGAAATTCTCGAAAAACCCCTGGAAAAACTTTTTGTTCTCATCGAACCATTGAAAACAACCACACAGCTCGGCTGGTTTGCTGCCGATGGCATAATTCAAGGGATTGTTGGTGCGATTGGTATTGTTTTGCCCTATTTTCTTCCCCTGCTTTTTCTAACTGCAATTCTCGAAGAGAGCGGTTATATGGCAAGAATCGCCTATCTGATGGATGTTGTTTTCCATCAGATAGGACTACACGGAAAATCGGTTGCTTCTTTTATTATGGGTTTTGGTTGCACAGTTCCAGCAGTATTTGCAACAAGGATAATAGAAAACCGTAGGGATAGACTATTAGCATCCATACTCATAAACTTCATACCTTGCTCGGCAAGGTTGACTGTTATCTTTGCTCTGACAACTGCATTAACCGGTCCAATTTGGACCGTTGTAATTTTTTCTTACATTCTTTTAGCAATCGCTTCTACAGCAAAAATTCTTTCTTGGTTTTTACCAAAACCAACTGGCTTAATTATGGAAATTCCACCCCTTCGAATTCCTTCACTTCAAATTGTTTTTAAAAAAACCTATTTCAAACTGCTGGATTTTTTCAAAATCGCTTTTCCATTTCTCTTGCTCGGAAGTATCATTTTGGCTATTCTTGAATATTTAAACTTTCACTCATTTGTGAATTCATTACTATCTCCTCTGATACAAAATATTTTAGGATTGCCAAAGGAATTGGGTACAGCATTGGTCTTTGGCTTTCTTCGTAAAGAACTCGCTGTATTTATGATTACTCGCTCATTTGAAACCACTAATTTGCATTTATTACCTATGACGGTTACACAAGTTGTTACCTTTATAATTTTTGTAGTATTTTATCTACCTTGTATTTCAACAACAGCAGTATTCTTAAGGGAATTCGGACTGAAACATCTTCTTCTAACAATTACGATTGGTTTGATTATGTCCACACTTTCTGCTTTGCTTTTTAGGTTTGCATTAACTACTTTTTTATGATTTCAAATTTTGCGTTAAGAATTTTTTTTATATTTTTTTTGTTAATTTAAACTTCTAAAAATTAGAAG
>JBKBVP010000466.1:0-1120 GCA_046289495.1 Candidatus Kapaibacteriota bacterium
CGTGTTCCAGCCCGGATAGATTTTCACGCTATCTCCAGAACCCACGACAGAGATTTCACTTATAAACGAACCAGCGAACTTTGTATCAATTTGGTCACTGTATTTTACAAAGTAGCCAACACCAACTCGCAAGAGCTCATCAAATTGATATTGGTTTTGCGACCAGAAGAAAGGTTTGTTTATTGCGTTGGGATAGAAAACATTCCATTGGTTGTTAATAGGTCGAACCGGTAGTGACAAGAAGTTCCAGCCTTTCTTTATTATTGGATTACCGTACTCATCAACGTAGTTTATAATTCTTGCTGGAGTGTACTCAATCAAGAAAGATCGAACTCTGTTATCTGTAATTTGATAAGAGTACAAAGTTCCGCCAATATTTGTAGCCCTTCTCATATTAACAGCTGGGAAGATCTGTCCATTCAAGGTATCGCGGATAAACAAGTTTGCGCCATCTGGGAAATCTTGTACATCCCAAATAATTGTAATCGGATAGTTGGCATCCTTTGCATTAATACGAACAAGGAATACGAGAGATTGGAGAGTATCATCGCTACTTCTAATATCCCGGGACGTACAGTATTTAGGTGTACCGTCATTATTATCGTCATCTGGACTGAAATTGCCAAAGCCATATGCAATTTCTGCCTTTAATTCGTCTGGAGCGTTTGGCGGTGGGAAGAATCGAGCATCAAATTCATCGGCTGGCATTGGGTACTCATATCTATGTTCGCCAAACAATGTGTCGACTCCCATTGTTGCTCTATGCCCAGTACCAAAAATCATTTTCACTACATTGCCTGTTCCCTCTTTTGGAGTTAACATCAAATTAATTCCAGCCGGCTTTCCAGCTAAACCACCTTCTATTGGATTTCTAAAGTGGATGAAAGTAATTTTTAGTCGTACTGGAGAGATTTCAGCCGAGTGCGACTTGAAGGTTATGTAGCCAACGTATATTCCAGTTTGTTCATCTCCAGCATTGTTCAAAGCGGTAGGGCGGCATTCAATCATTATGTGTACTTCAGGATCGAGACTAGTTGTACGTTCCCAAATCGGTGTTCCTCGAGCAACATCACCAAGAATTCCATTATCGATATATGGAATATATCCTTTTCTAACGTCA
>JBKBVP010000467.1:0-1110 GCA_046289495.1 Candidatus Kapaibacteriota bacterium
TCCCCTTTATAACATTTTTGAAAAAATCAAATCAATTCGCTGGGAAAGATTGGGTAAAACCATTAAATAAGTTGATATATTTGTAATTTTGTTTTTAAAATTTAAGTAAGGTACAAATGAATCTATCTGAAAACGACTTGTTTTACAAATGCTATTCGTTCACTCGCGCAGATGAAGTCAAGTCAAAAGGGCTTTATCCCTATTTTCGACCAATTGAGGAGAACGAAGGACCAGTTGTCCGAATTGAAGGTCGAAAAATCATTATGGCTGGCTCTAATAATTATCTGGGCTTGACAGCCCATCCCAAGGTTAAAGAAGCTGCAATCAAAGCTATTGAAAAGTACGGAACTGGTTGCTCGGGCTCTAGGTACTTGACAGGTACAATAGATTTACACATCGAATTGGAAGAAAGGCTTGCTAAATTCCTCGGTTACGAGGCTTGTTTGCTCTTTTCGACCGGTTTTCAAACAAATTTGGGAGTCATAGCAACACTTGTTCAGAAAGGCGATTATGTAATTTCTGATAAAGAGAATCATGCAAGTATAGTCACTGGATGCCTCCTTGCTAAAGGGGCATATGCTGAGTTTCTCCGCTACAAACACGGCGATATCGAGGATTTGGAAAAAATTCTTTCTCAATTACCAGAGGAAGCAGGTAAACTTGTTGTAACCGATGGGGTTTTTTCTGTTACCGGAGAAATTGTCGATTTACCTAGTTTGCTCGAAGTAGTTAAAAAGTATAATGCAAGAATTTTGGTAGACGATGCTCATGCAATTGGTGTTATAGGTCCTGGTGGAAAGGGCACTGCCCACTATTGGGATTTGATAGACCATGTGGACTTGACTATGGGAACTTTTTCAAAGACATTTGCTTCGCTCGGCGGTTTTGTTTGTGGACCCGAAAGGGTAATTAATTATTTAAAGCATCACTCTCCAGCTATCATTTTTAGTGCTAGCCCAACCCCTGCCTCCTGCGCTGCAGCTCTCGCTGCATTGGATATTCTTGAAACTCAACCGGATTTGGTTTTGAAGCTTCGATATAATTCTGATAAGATGAGAAAAGGTTTCAAAGAGCTTGGCTTCAATATAGTCGAGAATGAATCGGCAATTG
>JBKBVP010000468.1:0-1109 GCA_046289495.1 Candidatus Kapaibacteriota bacterium
AACAATTTGGTGGTTTATTAGGCTGCCAAAAAAGCCAGCCAGCAACATGGGTATTGCTCCAACTCTGCTAACATTATAAATTTACATAGCGAAAAAAAATAACGATGAAAGTCACATCTAACTTAGACGAAAAAGATTTCGAGTATTTTATTAAGCTGTTTGAATTTAATATTTCAACATTGTACCCATTTTCTTCTAAATTAACAGCTAAATCAATAATAGAAATTCATAAAAAGGGAATCGACCCCAATGGATATTTCACAAAAAGAAAAACAATTTGGAAACTTGTTAATGAAGAAAATACCACATTAGGCTTTTCTGTAGTAACAGAAAAAAGAGGTGGCTCTGTTAAATTTGGTCCATCTATAGTAGTTAAAGATTATAGGCATCAGGGTAATGGTTCAATATTAAGAACATTACTTGAAGAGCATTATAAAGAAATCGGGTATCGCAAATCTTATCTTACCACAAATTCGACAAATACAAATGCATTTTCATATCTACTTAAAATAGGCTATAAAATTGAACTTCATTTAAAACAACACTACACAACAAAGGACGACGAGTTTGTATTAAGTAAATTTTTAAATGAAAACTCAAAGACATTTTATGACGAACCTATTTTATCTGAAAAGACTAAAAGTGATTATGGAAATCATGTTATTGATTATTTAAAGGAATCTTACGAAGAAATTGATGATACATTTTATACCAATCTAACCAGGTCAATATCTGCTGAATTTGTAAAAAATGAAGAAAATTTTATTAGGAAAAGCAAAATAAAATTCGACAAAAAACAGGACAATTTTTTTGCAATAACATCACCGAAAAGAGGCGGCTGTATAAAAATTAGTCCATTAATTCTTTCTGGTAATATCACTATCGATAAAAAAAATTTAGAAGAATTGATTTCATCTTTTTCCCCGAAGCTTTTTCACAAATTTTATACTTTCATTCCAATTGACAGAATCTATGACAGAAAAGTTCTAGAAAGTTTAGGATTTATAATCGAAGGCATTTTTAGAGAACCTTATAAATGCGGCGTTGACATGTTTATTGTTTCACTTTTCAATAAGGCGCCCAATGAATAAATATTTGATTCTTGTTTT
>JBKBVP010000044.1:0-8220 GCA_046289495.1 Candidatus Kapaibacteriota bacterium
ATAACACAAAATTCATCAGGTATCCTTCCATAAATTCTCTCGTACTCTCCAAAGTCCGAGAGAAGAGTGATTTTGCTTAATGGAACTCGAACCGAGGACGAAATTTTCTCAATCAACGCAACGGGTCTGCTCTCAAAACGACCTAAAATTAATATCTCCGTTATGTTTTCTTCAAAAAAAGAGATAGCTTCTAACATTTTTGCGATGTCTACTCGATTTTCAATATCATAAAAATTTGTATAAAAAAATATTCTTTCGTATTGCTTTCCACGAAAACCTATCATCTTTCGATAGGAGAGATAGGTCTTGTTGAGTATTATGGGGTAGCTGGTAAAGTAGCTATTACTCAACGTATCTTCTGCAAACAAATCTACATACAATGAATCTGGATTTACCAGGGAGTCTAAATTATCCTGGGTCAACTCGATAGATGTAAAAAGTGGGACTTTAACCCCAGTACGATAATAATTTGTACCTCTTAAGGAGTATTTATACTTCGCAAGCAATCTTTCTGGTCTGGCATTGATTGAAATTTCGAGCACTGGAGGTTCGTATGTATCTATCGTCTTTCCAATTTTGACTGGGATGAACACACTATCGTTGGCACATTTTACAATAAAAAAATCATTATCTGAATACTCGAATTTGATTAGCTTATAAATCTCCGGGTAGAGGCTTGAGAAAAACTTCAAACCATCGTAGACAAAGTCTCGAAGTCTAAAATCAGTTGTGTCGAAGACAAATGTAGTTTGTACATTATAATTAATAATTCTTTTGATTAAAAGGGTGAAGTAAGACTTTTGAAAATCCTCGAAAGAACTTATCCGCGACTCATTTGTATACAAATCATTAATACTTTGGTACAGAAATGCTTTACTAACAGTTTGTGGGAAAAATGCCAAATCGTACTCAAATTCTTTTAAAAGACGAACTATAGGAATCTGTACCGAGATACTTAAATCCAGTTTTGCCTGCGTCGTTGTGGTCCACTCCATTCGGGTAGTTCTCTTGGCTAAATACAAATCCAATCCTCCAAGACCTTCTGGATTGTTTGAAGCAAAAACAGCAAGAGTATCGTTTACAATTGTAAAGTCCGATTCATCGAAGCGTGTGTTTATTTGCGACAATGGAACAGGCTTATCCCAATAATTTTCTCTTCGGATGGATACGAAAATGTCGAAACCGCCTGGTCCACCGAGACCATTACTGGCAAAATAAAGAGTATCCCGAGAGGCAAGGAACGGGGTAATTTCGTCCCCTTCGGTACAGAGCTCTTCAATCTTCTCGATATTCCCCCAAATACCGCTCTCGCTACGATAGGCAACGTAGAGATCGAGGTTTCCCGCTGTTTCTCTGTTGGAGGAGAAGATTATAAAATCCCCGCTTGGGGAGACCGTCGGGTGTAGGATGAAACATTCGCATTGAAGGCTGTCCAAAGGTATTGGCTTTTGCCATCGTCCAGTTATTCTTTGAGAATAAAAGATATTCAAGTACGCTTGAGCTTTTCCTTTTCGAAAAGCATTTAATACAGCCTCAGTTTCGGAGGGGAAACTTATATAAGAGACATTTCGAGTTGCTTTGTTCAGTGGGTCTTGAATTTCAATAGCTTTTGCAAAATCCTCGGTAACAAAAAATTTAGATTTTCCATATCTATCAGATGCAAAGTAGAGTCTTTTCTCGAAAGGATTCCAACTGGGGGCAAAATCATCTCTGTTGGAATTTAAATCCCTAAGATTTACTGGATTACCCCACTCGGGCTCAAATGCAATTGCGGATTGTACAAGTAGACAACAAAGGAGGAGAACTATTTTTGTTGGAATTTGAATTAATTTCAAGAGCATAAATCATAAATTCAAAAGATTTTTAACATCCTCCTCTTTACCGAAAAGCACCATAATTGTTCCTTCGGATAGAACAAGGTCGGCGGTTGGTACTCCCACAATCTCGAACTCCTCATACTCGCCCAACGAAAGTAAACCCTTCTTCTTTTTAAGTTTTTTAAGCGTAACCAAGTTTAGATTGTACTTGTTTCGCAACTGGATTTGAGACAAAGTTTTATCGTAGAACTTCTCTGGGGTTGCAATTTCAAAGATACCATACTTTTCGGTTATTAAGTAATAATTCAACACACCTGGAAGCATCAAACGATTGGCAAGCTGCTCGGCAGCCATTGCTTCGGGGACTAATATCTCGGTTACGTTCATCATCCTTAGCAAGCGCTCGTGTATTGGGGAAGTTACACGATTATAAATATTCTTTACGCCTATTTCCTGTAAAATTGCAGTGGTCATAATCGAACTTTCGAAACCCTCGCCTATTGCAACAATAACTGCATCCATATCCTTCAAACCTAAACTCCGCAAAGCCCGCTCGTCTGTTGCATTCATACATACTGCGTGAGCAACACGGTCGCTTATTTTGTCGATTACATCTTGATGATTGTCGATGACCAACACCTCTGCGCCTAACTCGCTCAATCGCAAGGCAAGATTCATCCCGAAATATCCTAATCCAATGACACAAAACTTCTTTGTCATTTGTTTATTATCATTTTAAAGCAACAAAATTAGTAATATTTAGCAATTTTGCTACTTTTTTTTTCTACGGTATTTTTTAATTTGCTCTTTTAAGGTGTTTGCTATGAATGTAGAAAAATCTAAATCCACGGATTTTTATGACTATGAGATCTATGTCCGTCGTCGTGGTGAGAACGACTATGCGTCTTACTGCCCGCAGTTGAACTTGATGATAAACGGCAGCGAACACGAACAAGTAGTTATGCTGATGCGCAAGGCTATCGAAAAACATATTCAAGATTTGAAATCAATGCAGAACCTTAAAAATAATGATGCTTAATTTTAAATTTCTACCGAAAGCCGCTGCGAGACAAAACTGGTTCGGCGCTTTCATTATTTTCACGTTGACTTTATCTTCACTCCTGTATCTTGTCTATGCACTGAACCTTTCCTCTTCGGAGCTGATTCCCCTAACCATTGCACTTAGCTCAATTTTAAGCAATTTTGCTGTGATTTTTTTTTATAACTATCGACTCTGGCATTTTTTTGGTTTGCTTATAAATAAACATACTCTCCCACATTTTATCTATGGATTTACACTTCCATTACTTTTGTTTTTACCCATCTTCATTGTGCTTTTTATTCATGGAATTAAGCCCGTGGGTTTGTCCATAGGCGAACTTCTAAAATCTGCATATATTTTTGGTTTCTTTGCAATAAACGAGGAATTAATTTTTCGTGGTATACTTTTTCAAATGCTTGTCGATAAGAGAGGCAACGCTTGGGGGATATTCCTCAGTTCGATTGTCTTTGCCACTGCCCATTTATTCAATCCAAATATTGGAATCGTTTCGTTTATGAACATTTTTCTTGCAGGGGTTATCCTTGGTCTTATGTATATAAAGACTGGTCTACTATGGCTCTCTGTTGGTTTTCATTTTGGCTGGAATTTATGGCAAATATTACTGCTCGGCTCTCCAACGAGCGGGATAAACAGTGGCACATCAATTTTCGAGACAAACATAACTCAACTCGAGCCAATATTCTTTGGTGGAAGTTTTGGAATCGAGGGTGGCTTGGTTGCAACTATTTTGCTTTTGATAACCGCCTATATCGTTTCTTCGAGGTTTGTTCCTTGCCCCGAGATTATCTCCAAAATGCTACGAGAGAAATACACTTGTAAATTTGAAACAAATCACACTACTACATCCTCCAGGTAAAGGATTTTGCCAGCTTCAGCATCAAATTCAGCTCTTGCACCGATGGCAAAAGTCGCTTGGTCGGGTGTGTGTCCGATACACAATCCATAGCAAGAAGGTTTTCCCGATGGCAAAAGATAATAATCCAGGACTTCCCCAAGCGACAAGTCCCAAACGTTTGACGAAGAGGCAATACAATCCTCGCATTCCCCAAAAACCAAACCATTAACCTTTTGTAGGATGCCAGCCAATCGGAGTTGGTTCAACATCCTATCGATACGATACGGCTCCTCTTGAACATCCTCCAGCAGAAGAATTGCATCGTCGAAATTATATTGATAGGGCGTGCCAAGTAAAGAGCAAATAATTGAAAGATTGCCTCCAATGACAACTCCCGAGACTTTTCCAGGGTTAATCCTTCGTATATAATGATTTGCCCGAACCGTATCGGTTTCAACTGGATTTTGGATTACTGGCTTTTTGTTTATACCGAATAAAATTGTGCGTAATGATTCAAAAGTGTACTTCGAGAATGGAGACAGAAGAACTGGTCCGTGGAATGTAATTAAGTTTGCAAATTTGTTTAAAGCAATATGCAAAGAAGTAATATCGCTGTAACCGAGGAAGATTTTTGGATTGCTTCGAACAATCGAATAGTCGATTTTGTCCAATAGCTGAGCAGAGCCATAACCTCCACGAATTGAAAAAATAGCCCTAACATCGCTGTCGAGAAACATTGCCATAAGTTCGTCCACTCGCTCTTGGGGCGAGCGAGTGCGATAGCCACTACCACTTGCAACATTTCGAGCAAACTTTGGACGTAGCTCCAGCCTTTCAAGTATTTCCTTTGCACGAAACAAATCGTCTGGGCTTGGCACAGCAGTGCCTGGAGCAACTACCCCGACAGTGTCGTTCTTCCTCAATGCATTTGGTTTAATCATTTGTTTCATCGAATTCATTTCGACACGAGCTTTTAAACTTTTACCAAAGGCAAGACCGAGTAAATTAGCGCCTAAAATCCCCAGAAAAGTCCTTCTCGAACTCATAAAAAAGCCATTTACAAAAAGCAAAATAAAAAATTAAGAGAAATTTCGATAATTTTTAGTAATTACCCCAAAAACAATGAAATCCCAACAGTATCGCTTTGTTAAATCCTTAATAATTATTAAATTTGCAGTCTATTTTTTGGGTTTAGAAATGTTTGAATCTCTTCCAGAAAAGTACAATTTTTCTGAACTTGAGCACGAAATTCTTGAATTTTGGGAGCAAAATAAAATCTTTGAAAAATCTCTTGAACTAAGAAAAGATGCTCCATTTTTCAGTTTTTACGAAGGACCGCCCACTGTAAACGGCAAGCCCGGCTTGCACCACCTTATGGCAAGAACCATAAAGGATACCGTTTGCCGTTATAAAACGATGCAGGGCTATTACGTTCGTCGTCAAGCAGGTTGGGACACGCATGGACTACCAGTGGAACTCGCCGTTGAGCAAATGCTCGGTTTCAAGACCAAAGCAGATATTGAAAAGTATGGTATAGATAAATTCAACCAAAAGTGCAAAGAATTTGTCTACAACAACATTGAAATGAATCAAGGCTGGCGCGATTTGACTCGACGTATGGGATATTGGCTCGATATGGACAAAGCGTATGTAACTTGCACGAACGAATACATCGAATCCATTTGGTGGGCTTTAAAGCAGTTCTTCGATAAAGGGCTTATCTACAAAGGCTTCAAGGTCGTTCCTCAATCGCCCACCATAGAAACACCCTTGAGTAGCCACGAACTCTCCCTTGGGTACAAAGAAGTACGAGATCCGAATCTTTTCATAATACCAAAAATTATTAACTCACCTATATCAGAAATTGTTGGGTCCCATTTGCTGGTCTGGACAACTACCCCGTGGACACTGCTGGCAAATGTCGCTATGGCAGTGGGCGAGGATATTGATTATGTCCTTGTTGAAAACAAACGAAAAGTAAAAGAAACAGAAGAGATCCTACGCTTGGTCCTGGCAGAGAGTCGGCTATCGGTACTCGATGGAGAAATCGAAGTAGTCCTGAGATTCAAAGGGAAGCAATTGGTCTCGACTGAGTACGAGCAGATTTTTCCCTATGCCAAAATTGATAAGCCATCATATCCGCAGGCGCTGACAGTTTTGCCGGGCGATTTTGTTTCCACAGAAGAGGGCAGTGGAATTGTCCATATTGCTCCAGCTTTTGGAGAAGACGACTACGAAATGCATAAAAAGTTTAAAATTCCATTCATACAGCCTGTCACGCCAAACGGACACTTTACCGATGATATGGGTGAATTTTCCGGGCGCGCAATAAAAGACTTCGTTTACCCCGACCATAAGGAAGAGGGCGCAGACCGCGACATTATCAAGGCTTTGAAGCAAATGGGCAAGGTCTACAAAGCAAGTTTTGATTATGTACATAGTTACCCACATTGCTGGCGAACTGGTAATCCTATAATGTATTACGCCCGTGAGTCTTGGTTCATCAAATCCCCCGTTTACAGGGACGAAATGATTGAATTGAATAAGCAAATAATCTGGCAACCGCCAGAGATTGGTTCTGGTCGGTTCGGCAATTGGCTTGCTGAAGTCAAGGATTGGTCATTATCCCGCGACAGATACTGGGGGACTCCTCTTCCAATTTGGGTTTCCGAAGACGGCAAAGAAAGCTTCGCAGTCGGCTCTATCGAAGAGCTAAAGGAAGGGTTCTTACTCGATGAAAGTGGAAATCGAATTTATTTAAAAGATTCAAATATCGAAATAGACCTGCACAAGCCCTTTGTAGATAAAATCTATTTCGAGCGAAACGGGAAAATCTTCAAACGCGTTGCCGAGGTTATCGATGTATGGTTCGACTCTGGGGCTATGCCTTTTGCACAATTTCACTATCCATTCGAAAACCAGGAGCTCTTCGAGAAAAGTTTCCCCGCAGATTTCATAGCCGAAGGTGTGGACCAAACCCGCGGTTGGTTTTACACATTGCACAATATAGCCACCGCAATCTTTGGCAAACCAGCATTCAAGAATATCGTTGTCAACGAGTTGATACTCGACAAAAAAGGCGAAAAAATGTCCAAGTCCAAAGGCAATGTAATCGACCCATTCGAAGTTATGGAAAAGCATAGCGCCGATGCAGTTCGTTGGTACCTATTGGTAAACAATCCGCCTTGGAAAGCAACTCTTTTCAACGAAGAGGACATTGAAAAAACAATTCTTTCCGATTTCTTCCGCTCCTTGGTTAATTCTTACCTTTTCTTTTCTCTTTACGCTAATATAGACAAGTATACAGCAGAAGAGCCACCAATACCAGTTGAAAATAGATTAGAAATCGACCGATGGATTATCTCCCGTTTAAACACTTTAATCCGAGAAGTTCGCGAAAATATGGACGAGTACGAGCTCACAAGAGCATTCCGTGCAATTCAATCTTTTGTCATCGACGAACTTTCCAATTGGTACATTAGGCGAAATCGTCGAAGATTTTGGAAAGGAGAGAACGACGAAGAGAAACTCTCTGCATATCAAACACTACACTTTGTGCTTTTGAATATCATTGCTTTGATGGCTCCTGCTGCTCCATTTCTCTCCGAACTACTCTATCGAAGACTTCGCAAACCAGACCAGCCAGAATCTATACATTTGCTTGAATATCCGGAGTGCGACGAAGCTCTTATAGATACCGAACTGGAAGAGAAAATGTGGCTTGCCCAGACTATTGTTAAAATCACACGTTTCCTTCGGGAAAAAGCAAAAATTCGCACACGACAACCTTTGCAAAGAATTTTGGTGCCAGTTCTAAACCCACAGCAACGTAGAAATATACAATACTTCGAGGACATAATCAAGGAAGAAATAAATGTAAAAGAAATAGAGTTTGTCTCTGCAGACACTGAATTTGTGAAGAAAAAAGCCAAACCAAATTTTAAAGTCATTGGAAAGAAATTTGGCAAATTGACACAAGCAGTTGCAGAGCTTATTAAAAATTTGTCGCATCGGGAAATCGTCGAACTCGAAACCACTGGCATTTTTGAAGTCGATGTGCAAGGAACAAAACAAGTCTTGCAAATGGAAGATGTGGAAATTTACAGCGATACTCTCGAAGGTTGGCTTGTCGGAACGGAAAATAACATTACAGTCGCTCTCGATACTCATATCAGCGAGGAGCTCCGCAACGAAGGAATAGCCCGAGAGTTCATTAATCGCATACAAAAACTCCGCAAAGACTCTGGATTCGAAGTGACAGACCGAATTGAAATCTATGCTTGCGTTCCCGAGGATTTTCATCAACCTCTTACCGCTATGAAGAAATACATAACAACCGAAACATTAGCAGAAAAAATGGAGTTTAAAGATACTATTGAAAATCCAGTTACGATTGAAATCGACGGGATTGAACTTAAAGTAAAGATTAACAAAGTATCAAAATGATTAAATAAGTAAAATTTATTATATTGTATATTAATAGAGGTTACTATGCCAGCAAAAAA
>JBKBVP010000469.1:0-1101 GCA_046289495.1 Candidatus Kapaibacteriota bacterium
TGGTGTTTTCAAGAATACTTTCTTGTAGACATCGAATGTTGTAAATCCGAAGCCGCCAGATATAAATGCGATTGAGTCTTGAAACAAAATGTGATTGATCTCCAAGCGAGTGTATAAGGATTTTCGTATGTCGAGAATGTTTTCCCATCCTTTCTCTGGACTATAAATGCTCAAAGCGCCGTCATTTGTACCAACATAGATTTCATCGGTCTGGATATTATAAGCAATAAAGCGTGTTTCAATTGAATTTAATCCATTAATTGAATTGTAACTTAGGAAGCTATCGTCCGAGTTTGGCTTAAAGCGAAACACACCACCATCGGTGGCGCACCATAGGTGCCCACCTTTGTCAACTGTAGCCGAAAGTATGTTCACCTGCGAGGAATGGACCTGCCAATTGAAAAGATTGATGGGAGTTTGAGCAAAAGCTACCTGGAGAGCGAAAAGCGCAAGTGTGTGAAATAGAGTTAAATATTTTTTCATTGGATATTAAATTTTCTCTAAAAGAGAAACCATTTCGATAGCAGCAATTGCAGCATCGAACCCTTTGTTTCCACTTTTGCTACCAGCCCTCTCAATTGCTTGTTCAATTGTGTCGGTTGTAAGAACTCCAAAAATGACAGGTACCCCGGTTTCAAGGTTCACTTGTGCTATACCTTTGGCAACCTCGTTTGCAATGTAATCGAAATGCGGTGTAGCACCGCGAATAACTGCACCGAGAGCAATTATTGCATCGAATTGCTTTGTCAGTGCAAGACGCTTGCATACCAGCGGAATCTCAAAAGAACCTGGACAATATACGATGCTTATGTTTTCCTCTTGTGCTTTGTGGCGTAATAAGGCATCCATCGCTCCTTCGAGCATTTTGCCAACGATAAACTGGTTCCATCGAGAGACAACTATTGCAAACTTCTTTCCACTTGCATCCAGTATCCCTTCGATCACCTTACTCATCTTTACCTCGACATAAAATTAAATAAACGAGATTTATTATGAAAAATTATTTCTACGCAACCATTTTGAATCAATTGAAATTTGGCAACGATTTAAATTTGGATTTGCAATTCGAGTCGAACAATGGAATAAATAACAATGTGTATG
>JBKBVP010000470.1:0-1095 GCA_046289495.1 Candidatus Kapaibacteriota bacterium
GTCTTTCTGTTATGTTCCCACAAAATGCAAACAGTATTGCCTTTGATGTTCGCGTGATAACACCTAAACCCGCTGTCTCGGAGCCTACAATAACAATCGAACCGTACTTTGCACAATTCGACGAGGTGGAACCCGTTTTCAGCTTTACAATCAGCCCATACCAAGGGACTAAAGCAAATGTAGTCGAAGGACGAGTTTTAGATGAGTCTGGCTCTCTGGTAGCGAGAGTAAAATGTGAGGGCGAAGATGAATATGCCGGTACAATCGTTCCAAAACCCGTTGTCGGCGGCAACCGATACTATCGGGGCATTGTCGAAAGACCGTTAAACCCTGGAAAATACAAAATCGAAATTACCCATAGATTAGCTGAACGAACAAAAGCGGAATACTCAGAATTGGAAATATTTAAAACTGGCTTGACAGAAGAAAGTGCCCAGCTGATTAAATCAAAATTGGCAAGCGCCTATTACGGATACAACATATACTTTAATGTAATTCCAAATTCCGGGGCAAAAATTAAATCCGACCAATTTAGAATTTACCTCGCAACTGATTTAGACCAGCAAAAGCCTCCTTACGTAGGTTTGTCTATCCCGCCAGAACAGAAAGTCTTCCTCGATTGCCGAGCAAATAAACTTTATGCAAAAATCTGGTGGATTCAACCAATAACTGGCAAAGAAGTCGAATTACTACCGCAGACGGAAAATGAAATCAAACAAGACGAACCAAAAATAAATCTTGCTACGAAATCTGAAAAACGTAGTCAAACTGGCAACAAAGTCCGAGTTCAGGTCATAAATGTGACAGTTATTGAACCAGATGATGGTTCAGGCGGGAAAACCAAGCCAGAAGTTTCATTAAACATTGGGAAACCGAAGTTCGAAGGAGGTCTCGAGGGAATTGTTGATTTGGCATCCGACCCAATAATCGATAAAGAAGAAAATGGCTACTCAATTACATTTGATTTCGTTGTTAATACAGCTTTAATACCAAGAACACAAGACGAATTAAGTGGGGTTGTTAGATTTCCAATAACTGCAAATGCAAGAAATCTCTGCAACGGAAAGACATCGCAAAGAACAGCAAATCTAAGCT
>JBKBVP010000471.1:0-1095 GCA_046289495.1 Candidatus Kapaibacteriota bacterium
TGGCTTGTAATCTTGAGAATTTTGGGAATTCTCCTCACAAGAAGCAAAAACAAAAATAAATACAAAAATATATGATATAAATTTTGTGTCCATTTTTTATTTTAACTTTTTAAACATTCTAAAATATGAAAAAACTCCTAAAAATCGGTGTTACGGTAGGCGACTTAAACGGTGTTGGCTTAGAAATTTTTTTAAAATATTTGAGCAGTAAATTCTATCGCAAAATTTCAAGTTTTGCTCAATTTGTACTATTTGCAAATCAGGATACAATTTGCGAATACCTAACAAAATTACCAAGCGGCAAATCTTCATATAAAATGTTTACAAAGCTTGTAACGGGAGGGAGTATAATTGTTCACGAAATTGAAGCCAATTGCGAAATCAATTTTGGAGGGATTTCTAAAGATTCCGGGAAAGTATCTCTTGAATCAATTCAACAATCACTTCTGGCTTTTTCAAGGGGAGCTATCGACTGCTTGGTTACATTGCCCATTTGCAAAGAAGCAATTCAGATGAATAATCCCGATTTTTTGGGGCAAACGGAGTTTATTGCAAATTACTTTCGTTTTCCAAATCCACTAATGACATTTGTATACAACAAGTTCAGAGTGGCTTTGGTGACCACCCACCTTCCCTTGAAAAAAATCAGCGAAAGCATAACCAAAATTGTTCTAAGAAACAAAATAGAAGTTTACGAACGAAGCCTGAAAATTGACTTTGATATCAAAAAGCCTAAAATTGCTCTTTTAGGACTAAATCCTCATTCCGGGGAGAATGGTTTAATTGGAAATGAGGAAGTTGAACTAATAACTCCAGTAGTGATGGAATTGAAAAAAAATGGTATAAATATTGGAGGTCCCTTCCCAGCCGATGGTTTCTTTGCTTACCAGCATCACAAAGATTTCGACGGAATAATTGCTTGCTATCACGACCAGGGGTTAATACCATTTAAACTTATTTCGAAAGGTAGGGGAGTAAATTTCACGGCAAATCTACCTATAGTGCGAACCTCTCCAGACCATGGAACAGCATACGACATAGCAGGAAAAAACAAAGCCGACTACCTGAGCTTAGCAAATGCAATACAATGTGCTG
>JBKBVP010000472.1:0-1092 GCA_046289495.1 Candidatus Kapaibacteriota bacterium
GATTTACAAAATAGCCAAATACAACCAATTCAAGTAATTGAAAATAAAGTAAGTTGGGTCGTAGGTGCCATTTTAATTGCCATTTTTCATACTTTATTTAACCTTGGTTTGGTGGTTATTATGTTTAATATTCTTAAATCGATAAACAAAAGTCTTTCAATTATTTATTTGATTTTAGGTTCGTTTGGAACACTATTACTTGCTTTGGGGGCGGTTTTTCTGTTACTACCTGTTACAATTAGTGAAACCCTGGTACTTTCAACTGAATACGACCATTCAATTTTTGAAATGATTTTAAGTTTGTCCTCAGGCGGTAATTTTTATTCATATCAGATTGGTATGATATTGTGGGGGATTGGTGGATTGTTCTTTTGCAGTCTACTTTATCTCTCTAAATATGTTCCTGTTATATTTCCAATATGGGGTTCCTTTGGATACCTAATCTTTATCGCTGGTTGCGGATTAGAATTATTTGGAGTGCCATACGGTGTGCAATTCTCTGCGCCTGGTGGATTGTTTGAAATTGGATTGAGTATTTGGTTAATTGTAAAGGGGTTTAATAAAAATCACGTTATTAGCTAATTCATTGCTTATTAGCTATTCTCTTTCGTATTCTACTCAACGATTCTGGCTTTACTCCGATATAGCTGGCAATTTGATATTGGGGAACTCTTTGAAAGATGTCAGGTCTTTCATTTAAAAGTCTTAAATATCTCTGCTCAGGTATCTCTGTCAAATAAGAGGTAAGTGTTTTTTGTTGTTCTGAAAATACAGTTTCCATTACTGCCCTTGAAGTTGTTTCAAGTCTCGGGAAATTTTTAAAGATTTCCTGAGCTTTTTCTTCATTGCCTATTACTACTAATGAGGGTTCTTCACTAATCAAATAACTATCAGCAATCGGATTGTCTGTAAAACTCGTTAACGAGATTATCCATTGACCATCGTTGAAAAAGTTGGTTGTTAATTCCTCCCCATTCGCAAGTTTAAATTGTCTAATCAAACCCGATAGAACAAAATATGTGTCTTTGTTTCTTTGCCCTTCTTTTATGAGAAATTCACCTTTCCTGATTTTCTTAATAACCATACTGTCAG
>JBKBVP010000473.1:0-1090 GCA_046289495.1 Candidatus Kapaibacteriota bacterium
TGCGCACTCACTGCCAAACATCCGGTTGGAGCCTTACAGAACAGGACCCCTTCAATAATGTAATTCGAACTTGTATCGAGGCTCTGGCTGCCGTACTGGGCCACACACAATCCTTGCATACAAACTCATTAGACGAAGCTCTTGCGCTTCCGACAGATTTCTCCGCTCGAATTGCAAGAAACACACAACTATACCTTATGTATGAAACTGGTGTATGCCAAACTATCGACCCGCTTGGTGGTTCTTACTATCTGGAATATCTCACCCATGCCCTTGCACATCGAGCCTGGCAACACATCCAAGAAATCGAATCACTCGGCGGCATGGCAAAAGCAATTGAAACTGGCTTGCCCAAAATGAAGATCGAACAAATCGCTGCTCTCCGACAGGCAAAAATCGACTCCGGCGAAGAGGTAATCATTGGTGTAAACAAAAACCAAGTCTACGAAAAGCCCTCTATACCTATTTTAGAGGTGGACAATACAGCGGTCCGCGAAAAACAAATCGCTCGATTGAGAGAATTAAAAGCAAATAGAGATAATACTCTTGTAGAGCAAAGACTTAATGCCTTAACCAACTGCGCAGAAACTGGCGAAGGGAATTTGCTCGAATTAGCTGTCGAAGCAGCAAAAACACGTGCCACATTGGGAGAAATCTCCTACGCTTTGGAAAAAGTCTGGGGAAGGCACAAAGCCCAAATTCGCTCTTTCACCGGCGTTTATAGTTCAGCTTATGCCAATAAAGGGGAAATAGAGGAAATACGGAAACTTGCCGACGCATTCGAAGCTATCGCCGGTCGTCGACCACGAATACTTGTTGTGAAGTTGGGCCAAGACGGGCACGACCGCGGCGCCAAAGTCATATCCACTGCCTTTGCCGATATGGGCTTCGATGTGGACATAGGACCGCTTTTCCAAACACCAGAAGAAGCAGCAAAACAAGCAGTTGAAAATGATGTACACCTCGTCGGGGTTAGCTCGCTCGCAGCTGGGCACAAAACGCTTATACCAAAACTTATCGAGGAGCTAAAGAACTATGGACGCGAGGACATTATGGTAGTCGTCGGCGGGATTATTCCGCCCCAAGACTA
>JBKBVP010000474.1:0-1089 GCA_046289495.1 Candidatus Kapaibacteriota bacterium
TTACGTACCATACATCAAAAGTGCAGGCGAGTTGAAGACGAAACCGACTCAACATTCAGTAAAAGCACTAATGGAGCACGGAATTGTCCCGGATATAATCCTCTGCCGAAGCGAGACTAAATTGTCCAAAGATGTAAGAAGTAAAATATCGCTGTTTTGCAATGTAGATGAGGAATCTGTAATAGATGTCTACGATGTGGATACCATTTACGAAGTACCTTTGGTTCTATCCAAAAACAATTTAGATGAAATTGTTCTTCGCAAGCTTGGGTTGCCAGAGAATACACTTGATTTGGAAGAATGGAGAACATTTGTTCGTAGGATAAAAAATCCTCAACACAAAGTAAAAGTCGCTCTCGTTGGGAAATATGTACGCTACAGAGACTCGTACAAAAGCATATTGGAAGCTTTTGTGCACGCTGGTTCTATAAACAATACAGCTGTCGAAGTTGAATTAATAGACTCCGAGGAGCTAAGCCCAAGCAATTGTCACGAAAAATTGAAAGACCTCGATGGGGTGCTCGTCGGACCGGGTTTCGGCCGAAGAGGGATCGAAGGCAAAATTACAGCAATACAATATGTTCGCGAAAATGGTATTCCATTCTTTGGAATATGCCTTGGGATGCAATGTGCTATAATTGAATTTGCCAGAAACGTCTGTGGCTTGAAAGATGCAAACTCTACTGAATTCGACAAAAAGACAAAGCACAATGTAATCGACCTAATGGAGGAGCAGAAAAAGATATTCAACAAAGGTGGAACGATGCGCCTCGGTGAATATCCTTGCAAGATAATCCCTGGCACCCTCGCACATTCAATTTACAACCAAGACATTATTTACGAAAGACACAGGCATCGGTACGAAGTCAACAACGAGTATCGCTCTTTGCTCGAAAGTCACGGTATGGTAATGAGTGGTCTTTCGCCCGACAACACTCTGGTCGAAATGATTGAATTAGAGGACCATCCGTGGTTTATTGGCGTGCAGTTCCATCCAGAGTTGAAATCTCGCGCTGTCACCGGGGCACCATTGTTCATTGGCTTTATAAAAGCTGCACTGAAACACAGAAAAATAAAAGAACATAAATT
>JBKBVP010000475.1:0-1089 GCA_046289495.1 Candidatus Kapaibacteriota bacterium
CGACAATCAATCTATTATATATAGAATAAAAAAATAAAAAGCGCCAAATGCCACGCTATGCACGCTCTCGTGAAGATAGATGGCTGCATCCAACTTATCGCAAGGCATATTGTTTTCGATATAAAAATGGGATGGTTTATACTTCTGTAAATTCGATTCGGAAAGCAACCGGATTGGTTTGGTCGCCTAAAAACCGAAAGATGGCGATGGAAATTCTCGAGCATAGAATTCAAACAGAAGTTTTTGGCAAGCGACTTCAACAGTCAAAAAGTATAGAAGATTTGATACGACAATTTTTCAATGATCGAGTTTCCAAACTTGCTTGGACCACTCAAAAAAGATATAAAAGGCTTGTAAAGTATTTTTTGCATGAAAACTGGAGTTTGAGGGATGTGCAATTGATTCGGTCAAAAATATTAGAAACTGTTAGTACGATGGATTATAATCAAAGTTATATACGCAAAATGCTTTCAGATTTGAAGGGGATTTTCAACTATGCAATAGAGCTTGAATGGATGGATAGGAATCCTATTACGCCTTCAATGTTACCGAAAGTAAAAAAACGTGAAGTTAGAACAATAACGTTTGAACATATTCAAAAGTATAAAGAGTACTTTTTGTCGATTGGCAAAGAACCGTTGGCATTATTGGTTGAATTTGCGTACTTGACGGCGATGAGAATACAGGAAATAATAAATTTGAGTTGGGAGGATATAAACGATAGATATTTTATTATAAAAGGCAAGGGTCTTCGTGAGAGGGTATTTCCGTTGAAACCATTTCCAAGAGTCAAGGAAATATTAGATAGGTTGAAAGATTTAGGTTTAACAAAACCAGGGATATATAAAAATCAACAAACATTAGCAAAGCAATTGAGACAAGCCAATATGCAGTTAAATCGAGAGTATACCGAAATGCAGTTTGATAAAATAACATTTCATATTATAAGAAAAGGCGCTATTAACAATTGGCGTTCACTTGGGATAGAACCGGAGATCAGAAATTTATTATCGGGACATACTCGGGAGGTGGAGCGGAATTATTATTTATCGGTACCTGATATAGAATTAATTGAGCAGCTATTAAGCA
>JBKBVP010000476.1:0-1086 GCA_046289495.1 Candidatus Kapaibacteriota bacterium
AAAATATGTTTTAGACAAAATTGATATTTTAAATTTCCTTTTTTTAAAAGGAAAACCCTCTCAAATATATTGGAGTATCATAGCATTGTGCACGGAAAAAAGAGAATTCGAAATAGTATATCAAAACAGCGACACCACCTCCTTTGAAACTTATGTAGAACTAATTAACACACCCCAACTCTTGGCTACTCCACCATTTTTACGTTTCAGCTCTGTCATTCCAAACCAATTTAGAGATTTGGATTTATTTTTGGTTGCAAAAAATTTCGATATAAGAATAGACAGTTTTAAACTCACCGACCCACACTTTAAAATTATTAATGGAGCAATAACTAATCCATTTGTATTGCAAAAAGACTCCGCGTACAAATTAACTATCAGATTCACACCCACGGACTCTTCTGTAGTTTTCGACAGCTTGGTGATATACTCAAACGCTTGCCATATTCGTAAAGTAAACATCACTGGTGGTTTCCCGAATAAAAAACCTAAAGATAGAACATTGTCGGTTCTATCTCCAGAACCCAATGAAAAGTACTTTCTTGGCGATACTATCAAAATTCGTTGGGATGGAGTGCTTCCAACCGATGTGGTTCAACTTCAATATTCCACAAATGGAGGACAGACCTGGGACACTCTTGCAATAAATGTCCTTGGGTTGGAGTACAAATTTTATCTCGACCCGCAAAGATTTAAAACCTCTGACTCTTGTCTGATACGAGTAATCCAAATCTGGCCCAATAATGCTGGAGAAACTATTGAACTTCGACATCAGAACTCCATAAACTCTGCAAATTTTAACCGAGATGCCTCTTTGATTGTAACCTCCACCAATCAACCTGATGACTTTGTTTCCATATGGAATCCCGGAATCGGTGCAAAGACTTTTGCCCTGAAAGGCCACACCAAGCAAGTTAATTGGGCTTGTTTCGATTTTCAAGATAGATATTTAATAACAGCTTCAGACGATTCAACATCAATTCTCTACGACGTTAAAACTGGCGACTCGCTTTATACTTTCTCAGCTCACAGAAGTAAAGTTACTTCTGCCAATTTCTCCCCTGATGGAAATTATTTACTTACAAC